>NZ_JBEYVJ010000045.1:0-37633 GCF_040643935.1 Kitasatospora sp. NPDC047058
GTTGTGGCCGCCGACGCCTCGTACGCGCCCAACGAGTACCAGGACTCCTCGGGCAAGATCATCGGCATGGACGTGGACCTGGCCAACGCCATCGGTCGGCCTTGGCGCGGGCGTCGCGCTCCAGGCCCTCGGCCCGGCTGCGCGCCTCGCCGACGATCTTGTTGGCCTCGGAGCGGGCCTCGGAGATCGCCTGGTCGGCGGTCTGCTGGGCGAGCGCCAGGACGCGGGCCGCGCTGTCGCCGCCGGGGCCCTGCTGCGGCTGCTGCATGGGGCCGCCGAGCGGGCCGCCCATCTGCTGCTGCGGACCGCCCATCGGGCCGCCCATCTGCTGCATCTGCTGCTGGCCCATGCCCTGGCCCATCGGGTTGCCCATGCCCTGCGGGCCGCCGGGGCCGCCCATCGGCTGGAGCATCTGACCGCCCATCGGCTGGACCAGCTGCTGCTGGCCGCCCATGGTCTGGTTCATCTGCTGCTGCGGGCCGCCCATCGGACCACCCTGGCCGGCGGGGAGCTGCGGGGCGCCGGACGGCAGGCCGAGCGGCTGGTTGCCCATCTGCTGCTGCGGGCCGCCCATCTGCTGGGGGCCACCGGGGCCGCCCATCTGCTGCGGGCCGGGGCCCTGCTGCTGGCCGGGGACCGGCGGGCCGGATATGGCGGCAGGCACGGGAGCGCCGGGACGCGCCTCCTGCGGCGGCTCCTTGCGCATGTTGGCCTGGTTCTGCGCGGCGGCACGGGTCGCGGCGGCCAGCTTGGCGCGCAGGTCCTCGTTCTCGCGGAGAAGGCGGGTCAGCTCCGCCTCGACCTCGTCGAGGAAGGCATCGACCTCGTCCTCGTCATAGCCTTCGCGCAGGCGGACGGTCGTGAACTGCTTGTTCCGAACGTCCTCGGGGGTCAATGGCATCTCTTCACCTCAACGTGATCGTCGGCACACCGGCATCCTGTCGCATCGCTCACCTACGACTAGGGCCGCACAAGCGAGATCAGGACATACACAATGATCATCAGTACGAAGAAGGACAGGTCGAGCGCCACGCCCCCGAGACGCAACGGCGGGATGAACCGCCGAAGAAGCTTGAGCGGCGGATCCGTGACAGTGTACGTGGCCTCCAGGACCAGGACCATGGCCTTGCCGGGCCGCCACGAACGCGCGAACTGGAACACCCAGTCCATCACCAGCCGCGCAAGCAGGAACACCAGGAAGACGGTCAGCGCGTAGTAGAGCACCGCCCACACGATCTCCATCGCGCTCCCCTCTCCCCGGTCCGCGGCCCTCGGGCCGTGCCGCCTGTCGCTAACTCGCTGTCGATCAGATCCACACGTAAAGTCGTGGCCGGGTCAGCTCTGGTTGAAGAACCCACCCTCGGCGATCCGAGCCTTGTCCTCCGCCGTGACATCGACGTTAGCAGGCGACAGCAGGAACACCTTCTGCGTCACGCGCTCGATACTGCCGTGCAGACCGAAGACGAGTCCAGCGGCGAAGTCTACGAGGCGCTTGGCATCGGTGTCGTCCATCTCGGTCAGATTCATGATCACCGGAGTCCCGCCGCGGAACTGTTCCCCGATGGTACGGGCCTCGTTGTAGGTCCGGGGGTGCAGCGTGGTGATGCGGTAGGGCTCTCGTTCGTTCACTACCTTGGGCATGATCACCGGGGCGCTCTTCTCCAGGTTGTGGCGGCGTTCGGGTGTGATGGACGACACTGGGGCCATCCTCGGAGTCTCCTGCCGGATCGGCACCGCGGCCGGCACCGGCTGCGGGGTGATCGAGGAGACCGGAGCGGGCGCCGGCGCGGCCGGCCGGGGGATGTCCTCCGTCCGCCCGGGACGGATCGGCTCCGGGTCCGCGTCGTAGTCGTCATCGGGGTCGTACCCCTGGCCGTCGTACGTCTCGTCCTCCACGAGGCCGAGGTAGACCGCCATCTTGCGCATCGCGCCGGCCATGCTCCTGTCTCCTCCGCTGGTGGTGGACCGGCTCCTTCACCGGCGGCCAGGCCGCTGGGGCCCCGGCTGCGGATTCCGCGGTCCGCCCATGACGATCCGGCAGGCCGACGGCCGGTCAGAAGTTCGGGTGGGGACCCGCGGAGCTGCGATCCACGGTTGGCTAGCGCCCGGTACAGCTGCTAGCTTCTGTCCTATTTTGTCCTGCAGTCTGATCTACTACCCGGTGACGTTACCTGAGGGGTGACCGCACTCCGAGTACCGCCGTTCCGACGCGCACGTGTGTCGCCCCGGCGGCAACGGCCTGCTCCAGGTCACCACTCATCCCTGCGGAGACCATGGTGGCAGCAGGATGGGCCGCCCGTACTGCGGTTGCGATTTCCGCCAACCGCCCGAACGCCCGGGCCGGGTCACCGGCGAGCGGTCCGGCCAGCGGCGCGACGGTCATCACGCCGTCCAGCCGGAGGCCGGGCGCGCCGGCGATCGCGTCGGCCAGCGCCGGGACGTCCTCCGGGGCGACCCCGGCCCGGCCCTCGGCCTCGCCGTGCGCCTTGTCCAGCGCGACCTGCACCAGGCAGCCCAGCTCGGGCCGCCCGGCCTTCAGCACGGCCGCGGAGAGCGACTCGACCAGCCGCAGCCGGTCCACCGAGTGCACGTGATTCGCGTACCGGACGACCGAGCGGACCTTGTTGGTCTGCAGCTGGCCGACGAAGTGCCAGTCCAGCGGAAGGTTTCTGCACTGCTCCGCCTTGGGGGCGGCGTCCTGGTCCCGGTTCTCCGCGACGTCGGTGACGCCGAGTCCGGCCAGCAGCGCGGTGTCCTCGGCCGGATAGGTCTTGGTGACGACGACCAGCTTCACCTCGTGGCGCGGCCGCCCGGCGGCCGCGCAGGCGTCGGCGATCCGCCGCTCGACGACCTCCAGGTTGGTGCCGAGCTCCTCGTACCGGGCCCGCTGGCCCTCCGTCAGGGAGGCGAGGAATTCCCGGCCGCCCGGGAACGGTCCGTAGATGTCGTTCGTCATGAGAGTCCAGAGCCCAACCAGACGTAGCTCGCGAGCCGCCCCGTGCGCTGCTCACGGCGGTAGGAGTAGTGATCGGAGGATTCGAGGGTGCAGACCGGTGACCGCACCGGCCCGGTGACTCCCGCGGCGGCCAGCTGCGCCGCCACTCCCGCCGGCAGGTCCAGCGCCGGGGTCCCCCAGGAGGTCTCGGCGCGGGTGGCCGGCACCAGCCCGGCGACCTCCGTGCGCAGTCCGTCCGGCACCTCGTAGCAGCGTCCGCAGACGGCGGGCCCGATCGCGGCGGTGATCCGCTCCGGCTCGGCGCCCAGCTCCGTCATCGCCCGGACCACCGCCGGCACCACGCCGGCCGCGAGCCCGGGCCGGCCCGCGTGGGCCGCCCCGACGACGCCCGCCACCGGGTCGGCCAGCAGGACCGGGGTGCAGTCGGCGGTGAGCACCGCCAGTGCCAGCGGCCGGTCGGTGACGAGCGCGTCGACCGTCGGGGCCTCCCCGGCCGGCTGGCGCTCCGTCACCACGGCGACGTCCGCCCCGTGCACCTGGTTCATCCAGACCACGTCGGCCGGGTCCAGCCCGAGCTCGCGGGCGGCGAGCACCCGGTTCTCCCGGACGGCCGCCGGGTCGTCCCCCACCGCGCCGCCGAGGTTCAGCTCCCCGTACGGCGAAGTGCTCACCCCGCCCCACCGGGTGGTGAAGGCGAAGTGAGCACCGTTGCGTTCGACGCGATCGATCACTTAAGGAAGTCCGGGACGTCGAGCTCCTCGGCGGGGCTCTCCACGAACGGCTGGCGGGCCGGCTGCACCTGCGGCGGCACCGGGGCCGCGGTCGCGGTGGCCGGGGTCTCGGCCGGACGGGCCGGGGCCGGGGCCTCGGCGTCCGACCGGGCGGTCACCGAGCCGATGCTCCCGTAGGAGGGGCGGGTCGCCGGGCGCTCGGGGGCGGCGGCCGGGGTGCCGGCCGCCGGGGTCTGCTGCGAGGCCTTGACCACCGGGTCGCGGACGATGGCGGGCGGCTGGCCGCCGTCGAAGCCGGCCGCGATCACGGTGACCCGGACCTCGTCGCCGAGCGCGTCGTCGATGACCGCACCGAAGATGATGTTGGCCTCGGGGTGCGCGGCCTCGCTGACCAGCTGGGCCGACTCGTTGATCTCGAACAGGCCGAGGTCGGAGCCGCCGGAGATGGAGAGCAGGACGCCGCGGGCGCCGTCGATCGAGGCCTCCAGCAGCGGCGAGGAGATCGCCATCACGGCGGCCGCCTTGGCGCGGTCCTCGCCGCGGGCGGAGCCGATGCCCATCAGCGCCGAGCCGGCGTCCGACATGACCGACTTGACGTCGGCGAAGTCGAGGTTGATCAGACCCGGGGTGGTGATCAGGTCGGTGATGCCCTGGACACCGGAGAGCAGCACCTGGTCGGCGGAGCGGAACGCGTCCAGCACGCTGACCTGGCGGTCCGAGATGGACAGCAGCCGGTCGTTCGGGATGACGATGAGGGTGTCGACCTCTTCGCGCAGGCCGGCGATGCCGTCCTCGGCCTGGTTGGCCCGGCGACGGCCCTCGAAGGTGAAGGGCCGGGTGACCACGCCGATGGTCAGCGCGCCGAGCGAGCGGGCGATGTTGGCCACCACGGGCGCGCCGCCCGTGCCCGTGCCACCGCCCTCGCCCGCGGTGACGAAGACCATGTCGGCCCCCTTGAGGACCTCCTCGATCTCCTCGCGGTGGTCCTCGGCGGCCTTCCGGCCGACCTCGGGGTTGGCGCCGGCGCCGAGGCCCCGGGTGAGTTCACGGCCCACATCGAGCTTGACGTCGGCGTCGCTCATCAGGAGGGCCTGCGCATCGGTGTTGATCGCGATGAACTCGACGCCCTTGAGACCGACCTCGATCATCCGGTTGATGGCGTTGACACCACCGCCGCCGATACCGACGACCTTGATGACTGCGAGGTAGTTCTGCGGTGCTGCCACGTCGAAGGCCTCTCGCCTCGAATTTCCGGGTCGGCCCGGCCCCCGGTGAGGTGCCGTTCCGACGGATGTCGATGGGTAGGGAGCCTGGTTTCTGACTGAATGTCCGAAATGCCGACCGCCGACCCCAACCCTAAACTTGACCTTTAGGGTTAGTCCTGTGCCCCCGTCACATCACCAGGGGACACAGTCTGGTGACACAGGACACTAGGTGGCCCCGGGCACGTGTTTCAACGAACACGCCGAGCTTCCCTTTTTCTTTTGAGCCTATGTGATCATCAACCGGCCGGTGAAACCGGGGTGACCACCAAGGTTCGGGCCGCCGCCGAAAGGCGTCAACCCCTTCCCCACACAAAGAACCTACCGGATCATCCGGACACCGCCGGCGCCTCCGGCGCACTCACGTCGAAGTTCGTACCCTTCTGATGCAGCAGCGCCACCAGCACCCGGGCCTTTCGATCGATCTGCTCCGGACTCCCCCAGTGGACCGTCGCACCCCCGGCGAGCTGCAGCTGGATGTCGTCGTACGAGTGCACCAGCACCGCCCCCGCCCGCTGCCGGACCTCGGCGGGCAGCCCGGCGGCCACCGCCACCGCGCCCTGCACCAACTGCGCCCGGTTGATCACCGGTTCCACGTCCCGGGCCGGCTGGCTGAGCCGCAGCTCGACCACCGGCACCCCCTCGGGGGCGGCCGCCTCGGTGGCGAAGCTCACGCCGGCCGCGTCGACCTGCGTGAACCGGCCGTCCTCCCCCTTGACCGCGGCCACCGCCTGCCGCTGGGTGATCTTCACCTGCAGCGTGTGCGGCCAGCCGCGCCAGACCTCGGCCCCGGCCACCCGCGGGATCGCCTCGACCCGGCGGGTGACGTCGGCGAGGTCCACCTGGGCCAGCGGACCGTCGCCGAGCTCGCCGACCGCCGCGCGGACCTGGTCGGCCGTCAGCCTGTCGTCCGAGACCCCCTGCACCGCGACGCTGCGCACGTCGAGCACCGAGGAGTAGAAAACCAGCCAGGCCAGCACGCCGAGCACCGTGGCGCCGAGCGCGCCCAGCACCACGATGCCCCGCCGGGAGAGCCGGAGCCGGGGACCGTAGTCCTCCAGCTCCAGCTCCTCCCGGGGGTTCCCCCGGCCGGAGGCCGGGGGAGGGTCGGCGAGCCGGCCGTCAGCCACGACGGCGGCCGCCCCGGGCGGCCTCGATGGCCTCGTACACCATGCCGACCAGCAGCTCGTCGGCGTCCCGGCGGCCGAACTCGGCGGCCGCGCGGCTCATGTCCCAGAGCCGCTGCGGGTCGGTGAGCACCGGCAGCACGTTCTGCAGCACCCAGTCCGGGGTCAGCTCGGCGTCGTCGACCAGCAGGCCGCCGCCGGCCTTGACCATCGGCTGGGCGTTCAGCCGCTGCTCGCCGTTGCCGATCGGCAGCGGGACGAAGGCGGCGGGCAGGCCGACGGCGGCCAGCTCGGCCACCGTCATGGCGCCGGCCCGGCAGAGCATCAGGTCGGCCGCGGCGTACGCGAGGTCCATCCGGTCCACGTACGGCACCGGCCGGTACGGCGGCATCCCGGGGATGTCGTCCACCTGCGGCAGCTCGTTCTTCGGGCCCACCGCGTGCAGGATCTGCACGCCGTACTGCTGCAGCCGCGGCGCGATCGCGGTGACGGTCTCGTTGAGCCGGCGGGCGCCCTGCGAGCCGCCGGAGACCAGCAGGGTGGGCAGCCGCTGGTCGAGGCCGAAGTACTGCCGGGCCTCCGGGCGGGCCGCGTTGCGGTCCAGCGTGGCGATGGTCCGGCGCAGCGGGATGCCGATGTACCGGGAGTCGCGCAGCTTGCTGTCCGGCGTGGAGACGGCGACGAAGTCGCTGTACCGGGCGCCGATCTTGTTGGCCAGGCCGGGGCGCGCGTTGGCCTCGTGCACCACGATCGGCACGCCGGCCCGCTTGGCCGCCAGGTAGGCCGGCATCGCGACGTAGCCGCCGAAGCCGACCACGACGTCGGCGTTGACCCGCTCGATGATCTCCTGGGCGGCCCGGACGGTGCCGCGCAGCCGGCCCGGCACGGTGATCAGCTCGGGTGTGGGCTTGCGCGGCAGCGGGACGGCCGGGATCAGCTCCAGCTGGTAGCCGCGCTCGGGTACCAGCCGGGTCTCCAGGCCGCGCTCGGTGCCCAGGGCGGTGATCCCGATGGACGGGTCGTGCCTGCGGAGGGCGTCCGCGAGGGCGAGGGCCGGCTCGATGTGACCGGCGGTCCCCCCGCCGGCGAGTACGACATGCACCGAAATTCACCGCTCCCTGCGCGCCGGCACCGGGGCCGGGCGCGCTGTGGTTCGTCGTCGTGGCAGCACCCGGGCCAGTCGTCTCCTGATCCGGGAGTTCTTGTTCCGGGCGGCCAGGGCCGCCTTCGCGCCCGAGGAGCTGCGTGCCAGGCAGAGCAGCACCCCGATCGCGGACATGGCCGACAGCATGGCGGAACCGCCGTAGGAGAACAGCGGGAGCGGGACGCCCGCGATGGGCAGCAGTCCCAGCGCCGACCCCAGGTTGATCACGGCCTGCGCCGTGATCCAGGTGGTGGCGGCTCCCGCGGCGTACCTGACGAAGGGGTCCTTCGTACCGATGGCCACACGGATACCCGCGTAGCCTAGTGCCGCAAAGAGACCGATCACCGACAGCGTCCCCACCAGGCCCAGTTCCTCGCCGGTCGCGGCGAAGATGAAGTCGGTGTGCGCCTCCGGGAGCTGGCCCCATTTCTCCACGCCCGCGCCGAGGCCGGATCCGAACAGCCCGCCGAGCCCGAACGAGTAGACCCCGTGCAGGGCCTGGAAGCAGGCGCCGGCCGGGTCGAGCTTGGTGACGCCGATGCAGGAGAGCCGTTCGGCCCGGTGCGGGACGGTCACCACCAGGGCGGTGCAGACCACGACGGCGACGCCGAGGGTGGCCACGAACAGCCGCAGTGGCGCGCCGACCATCCAGAGCAGGCCGAACAGCATGGCCACCAGGATCATCGAGGTGCCCATGTCACCGCCGAGCATGATCATCGCCAGCAGCAGCAGGGCCCCCGGCACCAGCGGGACCAGCAGGTGTTTCCACTGGTCCAGGGTGCCGTTCCGCTGTTTGCGGGCGAGCAGGTCGGCGCCCCAGAGCACCAGGGCGAGCTTGGCGAACTCGGACGGCTGGAACTGGAAGAAGCCCAGATCCAGCCAATTCCGGTTGCCGTTGACCTCCACCCCGACGCCGGGGATCGCGACCAGCGCGAGCGCGCCGATCACCCCGAACATCACCGGGTAGACGATCACCCGCAGGACGGCCACCGGGACGGCCGCGAAGCAGATCAGCAGGACGAGGCCGAGCATGGCCGCGACCAGCTGTTTGAGGAAGTAGTACTGCGCCGAGCGGTGCTGGCCCAGGGCGAGGATCTGCGAGGCGGAGAAGACCATCAGCAGGCCGAGCACCACCAGCAGCAGCGTCGCGCCGATGATCAGCAGGTAGGGCGTGAGCGGCCGGTCCAGGGTGTACCGCAGACGGGCCCGGAAGGCCTGTACGCGGGCCACCGGGCCGGCCGACTTGTAGGCGGTGGTGGTGGCCGAGATCACCCGCCACGGATCGGCGGGCGCCTTCTCCGGCGCACCGGAACCGCCCGCCCTGCCCTGCCCCGCCACCCTCTGCTCTCCCACCTTCTGCGCCTCGCCCGCCCGGGCCGGAGCCCGCTCGCCGGAGCCCCCCGTCAGTGGTCCGCCAGCTCCCGGACCGCCGCCGCGAAGAGGTCGCCGCGCTCGCCGTAGTTGGTGAACATGTCCATCGAGGCGCAGGCCGGGGCCAGCAGCACGGTGTCCCCCGGCTGGGCGAGTGACGCGGCCGTGCGAACCACCTCGGTCATCGCCACCGCGCCAGTCTGGCCCTCGGCCGCCTCGATCACCGGGACATCCGGCGCGTGTCGCGCCAGGGCCTCCCGGATCAGCGCGCGGTCCTCGCCGATCAGCACCGCGGCACGCAGCCGCCCGGCCGCGCCCTGGACCAGGTCGTCGAAGGCGGCGCCCTTGGCCAGGCCGCCGGCGATCCAGACGACCGGCCGGTAGGCGGCCAGCGAGGCCGCCGCGGCGTGGGTGTTGGTGGCCTTGGAGTCGTCGACGTACGCGACGCCGCCGACCACGCCGACCTCGGCGATCCGGTGGGCGTCCGGGCGGAAGGCCCGCAGGCCCTCGCGGACGGCCTTGGCCTCGACCCCGTACGCCCGGGCGAGGGCGGCGGCGGCGAGCGCGTTGGCGATGTTGTGCGGGGCCGGCGGGTGCACGTCCTCGACGGAGCCCAGCTCGGCCGCGTTCTTGGCCCGGTCCGGGACGAAGGCGCGGTCCACCAGCAGGCCGTCGACCACGCCGAAGTTCGACAGGGCGGGTGCGCCGAGGCCGAAACCGACCGCCCGGCAGCCCTCCTCGACGTCGGCCTCGCGGACCAGCGCCTCGGTGGCCGGGTCGGCCAGGTTGTACACGCAGGCGACGACGTTGCCCTCGTAGATCCGGCCCTTGTCGGCGGCGTACGCCTCCATGGAGCCGTGCCAGTCCAGGTGGTCCGGCGCCAGGTTGAGCACGGCCGCCGAGTACGGGCGCAGCGAGGGCGCCCAGTGCAGCTGGTAGCTGGAGAGCTCGACGGCGAGCACGTCGTACGGCTCCTCGGCGAGCACGGCGTCCAGCACCGAGACCCCGACGTTGCCGACGGCGGCGGTGCGCTTGCCGGCGGCGGTGAGGATCGAGGCGAGCATCTGGACGGTGGTGGTCTTGCCGTTGGTGCCGGTGACGGCCAGCCAGGGGGCGGGCTCGCCGGTGGCGGGGTGCGGCCGGCGCAGGCGCCAGGCGAGCTCGACGTCGCCCCAGACCTCGACGCCGGCCGCGGCGGCGGCGGCGAACAGCGGGCTGCTGGGCGGCCAGCCGGGCGAGGTGACGACCAGCCGGGTGCCCTCGGGGAGGCTGTCGCCGTCGCCGAGGCGGACGGTGACGCCCTGGGCCTCCAGCTCGGCGGCGCGGGCCCGCAGGCCCTCGCCGCTGCCGCCGTCCACGACGGTGACGCGGGCGCCGAGGCCGTGCAGGACGCGGGCGGCGCTGATGCCGGAGACGCCGAGGCCGGCGACGACGACGGGCAGGTCCGCGAAGTCCTGGTCGGTCATCCGGTCACCCATCCCGCGTAGAAGAGGCCGAGGCCGACGGCGACGCAGAGGCCCTGGATGATCCAGAACCGGACCACGATCAGGACCTCGGTCCAGCCCTTGAGTTCGAAGTGGTGCTGCAGCGGGGCCATCTTGAAGACGCGCTTGCCGGTCATCCGGAAGGAGCCGACCTGGATGATCACCGAGAGGGTGATGATCACGAAGAGGCCGCCGAGCACCGCGACCAGCAGCTCGGTGCGGGAGCAGATCGCCAGGCCGGCCAGGGCGCCGCCGAGGGCGAGCGAACCGGTGTCACCCATGAAGATCTTGGCGGGCGAGGTGTTCCACCACAGGAAGCCGAAGCAGGAGCCCATCAGGGCCGAGGCGACCACCGCGAGGTCCAGCGGGTCGCGGACGTCGTAGCACTGGGCGGTGGCGGTGATGGCGTACGCGCAGCTCTGGGTGTACTCCCAGAGGCCGATGAAGGTGTAGGCGCCGAAGACCATCACCGAGGCACCGGTGGCGAGGCCGTCCAGACCGTCGGTCAGGTTCACGCCGTTCGACATCGCGGCGATCATGAAGTACGCGAAGATGACGAACAGGACCGGGCCGATGGACCAGCCGAAGTCCCGGACGAAGGAGAGGTGCTGGGAGGCCGGGGTGAGTCCGCGGTCGTCGCTGAACTGCATCGCCAGGCCCGCGAAGGCGAGGCCGACGAAGGACTGGCCGAGCAGCTTCGCCTTGGCCCGCAGACCGAGCGAGCGGCGCTTGACGACCTTGATGTAGTCGTCCAGGAAGCCGACCAGGCCCAGACCGGCCGTCAGGAAGAGCACCAGCAGCCCCGAGACGGTCGGGGACTCGCCCGTTATCGCCTTGGTGGCGAAGTAGGCGATCAGCGTCGCCAGGATGAAGGCGATGCCGCCCATGGTGGGCGTGCCCTTCTTGCTGTGGTGCGCCTTCGGGCCGTCGTCGCGGATGTACTGGCCGTAGCCGTGCCGTGCGAGCAGCTTGATCAGGGCCGGGGTGCCGAGCAGCGACAGGACCAGACCGATCATGCCGGAGAAGAGGATCTGCTTCATCAGGCGGCCGCACCGTCCGCGAGCAGCGCCTCGGCAACCTTCTCCAGCCCCACCGAACGGGAGGCCTTCACCAGGACCACATCCCCCGGCCGAAGCTGACTGCGCAGCAGTTCGACCGCCGCGTCCGCGTCGGACACCAGCACCGACTCCTCACCCCACGAACCTTCGTTCCTCGCGCCCAGTTCCATGCAGGCCGCCTCGCGTCCGCCGACCGCCACCAGCTTGGTGACGTCCAGCCGGACGGCGAGCCGCCCGATGGCGTCGTGCTCGGCCAGGCTCTCCTCGCCGAGCTCCCGCATCTCGCCGAGCACCGCCCAGGTCCGGCGGCGCTCCGGGCCGCGGCCCCCCATCGAGACCAACGCCCGCAGCGCGGCCCGCATCGAGTCGGGGTTCGCGTTGTAGGCGTCGTTGACGACGGTGACACCATCGGCCCGGTCGACGACCTCCATGCGCCAGCGGGACAGCGCACCCGCCTCGCTGAGTGCTTCGGCGGTGTCGTCGACGGACATCCCGAGCTCCACCGCCACCGCGGCGGCGGCGAGGGCGTTCGAGACGTGGTGCTCACCGTACAGGCGCAGGTGCACGGGTGCGGAACCGGCCGGGGTGGTCAGCGTGAACGATGGCCGTCCGGTGGAGTCGAGGCGAACATCCTGTGCCCGGACATGCGCGTCCGGGGACTCCCCGAACAGGACGACCTTCGCCCTGGTCCGGGCGGCCATCGCGCGCACCAGCCGGTCGTCGGCGTTGAGGATCGCGGCGCCGTCCGCGGGCAGCGCCTCGACCAGCTCGCCCTTGGCCTCGGCGATCGCCTCCTGGGAGCCGAACTCGCCGACGTGCGCGGTGCCGACGTTCAGCACCAGGCCGATCCGGGGCGGGGTGATCGAGGTGAGGTACTCGATGTCGCCCTTGTGCCGGGCGCCCATCTCCATGACCAGGTGCCGGGTGCCGGCCTCGACCCGCAGCGCGGTCATCGGGTGGCCGATCTCGTTGTTGAGCGAGCCGGGCGGGTAGACCGTCTCGCCGTGGCGCTGCAGCAGCTGGGCGATCAGGTCCTTGGTGCTGGTCTTGCCGGCCGAGCCGGTCAGCGCGACCACGGTGGTGGCCTCGGCCCGGGCGACCACGGTGCGGGCCAGCTTGCCGAGCGCGTCCACCACGCTGTCGACCAGGACGGCGGGCACGCCGACCGGGCGGGAGGCCAGCACCGCGACGGCGCCGGCCGCGACCGCCTGCGCGGCGTAGTCGTGGCCGTCCACGCGCTCGCCGACGAAGGCCGCGAAGAGGCAGCCGGGCCGCACCTTGCGGGAGTCGACCTCGACCGGTCCGGTCACCTGGGTGGCGGGGTCGGCGCCGTCCAGGGTGCCTCCGACTGCTGCGGCCACCTCGGCGAGGGTCAGTGCGATCACGGCTGCTCTACCTCTCCGGTGCCCCGGGCGGCCGTGGTCCGCGCGACGGCTTCGCGCAGGACCTCCCGGTCGTCGAAGGGGCGGATCTCGTCTCGGACGTACTGGCCAAGTTCATGGCCCTTGCCGGCCACCAGCACGGTGTCCCCGGCCTGGGCGCGGGCCACCGCGAGGTGGATCGCCTCGGCCCGGTCGGGAACGACCAGGACGGCGCCGCGCTCGGCCTCGGGCACCGAGGAGGCGCCGGTCAGCATGGTGGCGAGGATCGCCAGCGGGTCCTCGCTGCGCGGGTTGTCGCTGGTCAGCAGGGCGGTGTCGGCGAGCCGGGCGGCGATGGCACCCATCGGGCCGCGCTTGTGCGGGTCGCGGTCGCCGCCGCAGCCGACCACCACGTGCAGCCGGCCCTTGGTGACCTCGCGCAGCGAGCCGAGCACGGCCTCCAGCGCGTCCGGCTTGTGTGCGTAGTCGACCACCGCGACGTACGGCTGGCCGGCGTCCACGCGCTCCAGCCGGCCGGGCACGCCGGGCACCGCGGCGACCCCGGCGACGGCCTGCTCCAGCGGCAGCCCGGCGGTCACCAGCACGGTGATCGCGGCCAGCGCGTTGGCGACGTTGAACGGGCCGGGCAGCGGGACGGCGGCGTCGGCCTCGGCACCGCCGGGGCCGAGGACCCGGAAGGTCGAGCCGACCGGGCCGAGCTGCACGTCGACCGCCCGCCAGTCCGCCTCCGGCGCACCGGTGGCGGAGAAGGAGGTGACCGGGATCTTGGCCTCGGCGACCAGCCGGCGCCCGTAGGCGTCGTCCAGGTTGGCCACGCCCGCGCGCGACTTGCCGGGCTGGAAGAGCCGGGCCTTGGCCTGGAAGTAGTCCTCCATGTCCGGGTGGAAGTCGAGGTGCTCGGGGGTGAGGTTGTTGAACAGCGCGACGTCGTAGACCACGCCGTCGGTGCGGCCGTAGACCAGCGCGTGGCTGGAGACCTCCATGGTCACCGCGTCCGCGCCGCGCTCGGCCATCACGGCCAGGATCGCGTGCAGGTCGGTGGCCTCGGGGGTGGTGCGCTCGCTCTTGATCCGCTCCTCGCCGACCCGCATCTCGACGGTGCCGATCACGCCGGGGCTGCGCCCGGCGCCGCGCAGGCCGCCCTCGACCAGGTAGGAGGTGGTGGTCTTGCCGTTGGTGCCGGTCAGCCCGAGCATCAGCAGCCGCTCGGAGGGCGCGCCGTAGACCTCGGCGGCCAGCTCGCCCATCCGGGCCCGCGGACGGTCGACCACCAGCACCGGCAGGCCGGTGCCGGCCGTGAGCTCGGCTCCGGCACGGTCGGTGAGCACGGCCACCGCGCCCGCCGCCGCGGCCTGGCCGGCGAAGGAGGCGCCGTGGTGGTTGGCACCGGGGAACGCCACGTACAGGTCGCCGGGGCGGACCTCGCGGGCGTTGTGGGTCACGCCGGTGACCTCGGGCCCCTCGACGGGGTCGAGGCCCAGCAGGCGGGCGATCTCGGCGAGCGGCCGGGCACCCGTCCGGGCGGGGCGGGGCGGACTCACGGTGGTTTGATCGGGTTTCGGCACGGCGGAGAGGCTATCCGCCGAAGGGTGTCCAGAGCCAAACCGGCCCGTTCCGGTACCGGCGGCCGCACCCGCCCGGTCGTTGCTCATGGTCGATCACGGCTTCCAGTCGACGGGCAGGTTGGGCGCCTCGCTGCCGCTCGGCGGGACCTGGAGGGTCTTGAGGGTGAACTCCATCACCTGCTTGAACACCGGACCGCACAGCTGGCCGCCGAAGTGGCCGTTGACCGGGTCCTGGATCACGCAGGAGACGGTGACCCGGGGCTGGTCGGCGGGGGCGAAGCCGATGAACGAGGCGGTGTACCCGCGGTAGCCGCCGGTCTTCGGGTCCACCCGGTTGGCGGTGCCGGTCTTGCCGGCCACCCGGTAGCCGGGGATGGCCGCCTTGCCACCGGTGCCCTGCTCGTCGGTGACCACCGACTCCAGCATCTCGGTGAGCGTCTTCGCGGTCTGCTCGCTGACCACCCGGGACTCCGCACCGGGCGCGGCCGGGGTGTACCGGCCGTCCGGCGCGGTGGTGCCCTGGACGACGCTGGGCGCGACCCGCACCCCGCCGTTGGCGATGGTCGAGTACACCGAGGTCGCCTGCAGGGCGTTCACCGACAGGCCCTGGCCGAACGGGATGGTGTACTGCTTGGACGCCTTCCAGTCCTCCGGCTTGTCCAGCAGGCCGGCCGTCTCGCCGGGGAAGCCCAGCCCGGTCTGCTGGCCGATGCCGAACTTGCGCAGGTAGCCGTAGAGCACCTGGTTGGCCTCGGGCTGGGTGGCGCCGAGGGTCTGGGCGGCCTCGATGGTGCCGATGTTGGAGGACTTGGCGAGCACCCCGGCCAGGGTCAGGTACCAGGTGTCGTGCTTCTCGTCGTCCTTGAACGCCGTGTCTCCGCGGACCAGCGGGTACGGCACGGTGACGTGGGTGTCCCAGGACGCCTTGCCGGTGTCCAGCACGGCGGCCATGGTCATCAGCTTGGCGGTGGAGCCCGGCTCGTAGACGTCCTGGAGCGCCGCGTTGCCCAGCTGCGCGGACTTGGCGGTGCTCAGGTCGTTCGGGTTGAAACCGGGCGACGTGGCCATCGCCAGGACCTGGCCGTTCTTCACGTCCTGGACGATGACGTAGCCCTTCTCCGCCCCGGCGTTGGCGACCTGGTCGGTGATCGCCCGCTGGGCGGCCCACTGGATGTCCCGGTTGATGGTCAGCCGCAGGTCGGTGCCGGGCACGGCCGGGTCCCGCGAGCCGCCGGCGGTGGGCACCAGCCGGCCGCCCGCCTGGGCGTAGCTGGTGTGGCCCTCCTGGCCGGCCAGCACGTTCTGGTACTGCTGCTCCAGCCCGCCCGCGCCCTCGCCCTCGGCGTTGACGAAGCCGACCAGGTTGGCCGCCAGCCCGTCCGAGGGGTAGACCCGCTTCTGGGTCTCCCGGTTGAACACCCCGGCCAGCGGGTTGACGCACTCGTTGTCCAGCCTGGTCCGCCCGCCCTCGTCCACGGGCTTGTTCAGCAGACGCTTCTGGGCCGTGCAGGACCGGGAGCCGGCCTGCTTCTCCAGGGTCGACTTGAGGTCGCCGATCTGGTTCTTGACGTCCGGGGTCTGCCGGGCGGCGAGCCGCTTGTAGCGGGTCTTGGGGGTGTGCAGGTCGGCGGCGATCCGCTCCTTGGGCAGGCCGAGGATCGGCGCCAGCAGGGCGGCCGCCTGCTCGGGGGCGTCCGGGATGCCGGCCGCCTCCGGGGTGAACATGGCCGGGTCGGCGGTGATGTCGTACGCGTCGACGGTGGTGGCCAGCGCCACCCCGTCCGCGGACGTTATCGAGCCGCGCTCGGCGGTGATCGGGACGTCCAGGTAGCGGTTGGTGTTGGCGTCGGCGGCCAGCGCGTCGGAGTCCAGCAGCTGGAGCTGGACCAGCCGGCCGGCGAAGACCGAGAACACCAGGGACAGCGCCACCGTGACCACCCGGAGCCGGCGGCGCGGGTCGGCCAGCTTGAGCGCCTTGGCCTGCGGGCGCTGCGGCGGGCGGGACTTCGGGCGCGGCCGGGCGGAGCCAGGCGCCTGGCCGCGGACCGGCGGACGGCCGTCCGTGCGGCGCTGCTGCGGCGTCCGGGGGGCGGCGGCCTTGGCCTGCGGGCTCCGGGCCGGCTGGGCCTTGGCGGCCGCCGGCGCCGGGGGCTGCTTCGACCGGGCGGGCTGTGGCTTGGCGGGCTGCGGCTTGGCGGGCTGGGCCTTGGCCGGCTGGGAGCGGGCCGGCTGCGGCCTCGGCTGCTGGGCCTTGGCGGGCTTGGCGGGCTGCGCCTTGCCGCCGGCGGGCTGGGCCCGGCCGCCCGCCGACTGCGCGCGCGGGGCCTGCCGCGGTGCGGCGCCCTTCGCCGTCGGCCGCGGGCGGCCGGTTCCACCGGTTCCGCCGGAACCGCTGCCGGGCTGTCGGGGCGTGCTCATGCGCCCACCCCGGTCCGCTCGGCGGTCCGCCCGGCGGGCGCTCCGTGCCACGCGCACGGTCCGGTGGTCGTCTCCCGGCCTCCGGCCGGGGGGACGGCGATGCTCCATGCGTTCACCGGGCCGCACCCCCGCTCGGGGCCGGTGCGGGCACGGCGGGGTTGATCTGGACGGTGGTGTCGCCGCCGGGCGCGGCGGTGCCGGGCTGGGCGCTCGGCGAGGGCTGCGGCTTCCCGGGCCACGGCTCGGCGGTGGATCGTTTCACCGGCTGGCTGTCCTGGGCCGGGCTGGGCGTCCCGAGCACCTTGCCGCCGTTCGGGACGTCCAGGAAGGCCATCCCGCCGGCCGGCACCAGGCCCAGCTCGGCGGCCCGGCGCGCCAGCCCGTCCGGCGCGGAGTTCTGGTCGATCTGGTGCTGCAGGCCCTGCTGCTCGTCGGTGAGCACGGTGGTCTGCCGCTGCAGCCTGGAGAGCTCGAAGGAGCCCTCGTTCAGGGCGGTGTTCAACGCCAGCAGGCCGAGCAGCCCGGCCGCGAGCAGGACCACCACCAGGACCGCGAACGGTGTCCGCCCCCGTACCGGGCGCCGCCCGGGGCGGACCGTGATCCGCGCCCTGCCGCCCTGCCCGGGGAGCACCGCGCTCCCCGCCCCGCCTCCGGCCACCGGCCCCACGCTCTCTCCTCCGCCCTTCGGCCCGCCCCGGCCCGCTCAGCCCCGGGTGCTTCGGTCCCTGATCCTCTCCGCCACCCGCAGCCGCACGGGCGCGGCGCGCCGGTTCTCCTCGATCTCCTCCTCGGTGGCCTGCTCGGCACCGCGGGTGATCAGCTTGAGCCAGGGCTGGTGCTCCTCGGGGACGAACGGCAGCCCCGGCGGGGCGGTGCTGGTCGCCCCGGCGGCGAGGTACTGCTTGACCAGGCGGTCCTCCAGCGACTGGTAGGACATCACCACGATCCGCCCGCCCAGCGCCAGCACGTCCAGAGCCCCCGGGATCGCCCGGTCCAGCACCTCCAGCTCGCCGTTGACCTCGATCCGCAGCGCCTGGAAGGTGCGCTTGGCCGGGTTGCCGCCGGTGCGGCGGGTGGCGGCCGGAATGGCGTTGCGGACCAACTCGACCAGACGCGCGCTGGTGGTGAACGGTTCCTTCTCGCGCTCGCGCACGATCACCGAGGCGATCTTCCCGGCGAACCGCTCCTCGCCGTAGACCTTGAGGATGCGGGCCAGCTGGCCGTGGCTGTAGGTGTTCAGCACCTCGGCCGCGCTGATCCCCCGGGTCTGGTCCATCCGCATGTCCAGCGGGGCGTCCTGCGCGTACGCGAAGCCGCGGTCGGCCTCGTCCAGCTGCATCGAGGAGACGCCGAGGTCGAACAGGACGCCCTGCACCTCGGGGATGTCCAGGCGCTCCAGCACCTCGGGGATCTCGTCGTAGACGGCGTGCACCAGGGTGGCCCGGTCGCCGAACGGCGCCAGCCGCGCGGCGGAGAGTTCGAGCGCGGACGGGTCGCGGTCCACCGCGACCAGCCGGACGTCCGGGAATTGGGTCAGCAGCGCCTCGCTGTGCCCGCCGAGGCCGAGGGTGGCGTCCACCACCACGGCGCCCGGCCGCGAGATCGCGGGAGCGAGCGCGTCCATGCACCGCTGCAGCATCACGGGGACGTGCTTGGGGGCCGGATCGTTGGTGGTCATGCGCGGTGGCGCCCTTCCTCGGTGCGGAGCAGCCCGATGTCCGGGAGCTCCGACCATTTTGGCCCACCGTGCGCCGTGAGCGGCGCCTGGGGCGTGTCCTGGTCGGCACGGCACGCCCTGCGGGAGCTTCCGGGCGCCGGGACGCGGCCCGTGGTCCCCGCCCGCTCCTGGGGGAAGGTCGTGACCGCCCGGCGCCGGGGAAGGTGCGCCAGGTGGCACGGAGCGGGTGGAGGCCACGGGCCGCGTCGGCCGCCGCACCGGCCGGAAAGGCCTGGTTGACGGGCCCCGGCGGGTGTGCTCCACTGCGCCGCAACTCTATCGCCCACGCCCCGTCAGTCAATGGCCCGCTCCGGCGCACCACCCGGGCGGCGGTACGGATCGCCGCAGGTCGCGGCCGTCCCGGCGGCCCGCCGGCGGCGCCGCGCGGGGAGGTGCGGCGGGGCCGCACGCCGGGCCCGGCAGGCCTGGGGACCGGTGGACATACCCAGCCGAAACGGTCGCCCGGGCCGCCGTGTTGTTCATATGCACTCGGTCACAGCCACGCACTCTGTAGCCCCCGACCCCACCACGGGGCGGTGATTCGCACTAACGTCTCCGATATGACAGTGACCCCCGACCGGCCCACGCCGACCGCCGCTGCCGACCCCACCGCGCCGAACATCATCGACCGCTTCGCCGCGTCCAACCGCGAGTACGCGGTGACCTTCCGCGACGGCGGCATGGACGCCCGCCCCGTCCAGAAGGTCGCCGTGGTGGCCTGCATGGACGCCCGGCTCGACCTGTTCGCCGCCCTCGGGCTCGAACTCGGCGACGCCCACGTGCTCCGCAACGCCGGCGGTGTCGTCACCGACGACACCATCCGCTCGCTCACCATCAGCCAGCGCGCCCTCGGCACCCGCTCGATCGTGCTGATCCACCACACCGGCTGCGGCCTCCTCGGTCTCACCGAGGACTTCCGGCGCGAGCTGGAGCTGGAGGTCGGCCAGCGCCCGCAGTGGGCGGTCGAGTCATTCGTCGACCTGGACGGCGACGTCCGGCAGTCCATGCAGCGGGTGCGCACCTCGCCCTTCCTGCTGCACACCGACGACGTGCGCGGCTTCGTGTTCGACGTCCACACCGGGCTGCTCCGCGAGATCGTCTGACCCCGTGCCGCCCTCTGCCGCGCACGGCGGCGCACGGCTCCCCCGCCGTCCCGCCGCCTGCGCGGCGTCCGGTACGGGCTTCCCCGGCACCCGCTCCGCGCTTCCCGGCGGGAGGGTGACTTCCGGCCGCCGCCCGGGGGAGAATGCGCCTGCCGGTCAGACCCCGAACCACCTGGGGCGGCCAGGCCGCAGGCCCCACTCCCGGCACCGGATCCGCCCGGAACCGTGCCCGGAGGGGCGGCGTCAAGCATGGGGTGGGGGCCGGCCTCGGGGTGAGGCGGGCGCAGCGTGCCAGGGAGCGTACGGGTGACGAGCTACAACGATCAGGCCGGTCTCGAAGGTCGTACGGGGGGCGATCAGCGGACGGCGGGCTACCGGCCGGCCGGCCTGCCGGAGCTCGCCGCCGTCGTGGACCGGGTGCGGGCCAACATCGAGAGCGTGATCGAGGGCAAGCCGGAGGCCGTCCGGATCGCGCTGACCGTCCTGCTCGCCGAAGGCCACCTGCTGCTCGAGGACGTGCCCGGCGTCGGTAAGACCATGCTGGCCAAGGCGCTCGCCCGGTCCGTCGACTGCACCGTGCGGCGCATCCAGTTCACGCCGGACCTGCTGCCCTCGGACGTCACCGGCACCAACATCTTCGACCAGCACCAGCGCGACTTCGAGTTCCGCCCGGGCGCGATCTTCGCGCAGATCGTGGTCGGCGACGAGATCAACCGCGCCTCGCCGAAGACCCAGTCCGCGCTGCTGGAGTCGATGGAGGAGCGCCAGGTCACCATCGACGGCACCAGCTACGAGCTGCCCTCGCCGTTCATGGTGGTGGCCACCCAGAACCCGGTCGAGATGGAGGGCACCTACGCCCTCCCGGAGGCCCAGCGGGACCGCTTCATGGCCCGGATCTCGATGGGCTACCCGAGCCCCGAGGCCGAGCTCGCCATGCTCGACGTGCACGGCGGCGCCAGCCCGCTGGACGACCTCCAGCCGGTCGCGCACGCCGCCGACATCCTGAAGCTGATCGAGCTGGTGCGCACCGTGCACATCGCCGACCCGGTCCGCCGCTACGCCGTCGACCTGGTCGGCGCCACCCGGACCAGCCACGAGCTGCGGCTCGGCGCCTCGCCGCGCGCCACCCTGCACCTGGTGCGCGCCGCCCGGGCCGCCGCCGCCCTGGACGGCCGCGACTACGTCACCCCGGACGACGTCCAGCGCCTGGCCGTCCCGGTGCTCGCCCACCGCCTGATGCCGACCGCCGAGACCCAGCTCAGCCGCCGCACCGCCGAGCAGATCGTGGCCGACCTGGTCGCCCGGCTGCCGCTGCCGCGCCCGCAGGGCGGCCCGGCCGTCCGGAGGGGCTGAGGTGGGGCCGTCCGACGCACCGTCGGGTCTGCGCGCCGGCCTGCGCGGCCTCACCACCCGGGGCCGCTCCTTCCTCGCCGCCGGGGGCACCGCGGTGGTCTGCTCCTACCTGCTCGACCAGGACGCGCTGCTGCACGTCGGCGTGCTGCTCGCGGCGCTGCCGCTGGCCGCCGCACTGCTGCTGGCCAACACCCGCTACCGGGTGGCCAGCGGGCGCCGGCTCTCCCCGAGCCGGGCGGTGGCCGGCCAGGAGGCGCGGGTCCACCTGCGGGTGGACAACGTCTCCCGGGTGCCCACCGGTCTGCTGCTGCTGGAGGACAAGGTCCCGTACGTGCTCGGGCCGCGCCCGCGGTTCGTCCTGGACCGGGTCGAGCCGCGCGGCCACCGCGAGGTGTCCTACCGGGTCCGCTCCGACCTGCGCGGCCGCTACCCGCTCGGCCCGCTCCAGCTGCGGCTCTCCGACCCGTTCGGGATGTGCGAGCTGAACCGTTCGTTCGCCGCGGCCGACGTCCTCACGGTGGTGCCGCAGGTGCAGGCCCTGCCGCACGTCCGCCTCAGCGGCGAATGGGCCGGCCAGGGCGAGAGCCGCACCCGCGCCCTGGCGCTGGCCGGTGACGACGACGTCATCCTGCGCGAGTACCGGCCGGGCGACGACCTGCGCCGGGTCCACTGGAAGTCCACCGCCCGGTACGGCGAGCTGATGGTCCGCCGCGAGGAGCAGCCGCAGAAGGCCCGGGCCACCGTCCTGCTGGACACCCGGGAGATCGGCCACCGCGGCAGCGGCCCCGCCTCCTCCTTCGAGTGGGCGGTCAGCTGCGCCGCCTCGGTCGCCGCGCACCTGCTGCAGCGCGGCTACCAGACCCGGCTGCTCACCGACACCGGACACTGCGTCCCCGGCGCGGACGCCGGCGGCGGCAACACCGCCGCCGTCGCCTCCGGCCTGATCCTGGACGCGCTCGCGGTGGTCGACCTCTCCGACGGCGGCGGCCTCTCCCGCGCCGAGGAGCCGCTGCGGGTATCCGGCGAGGGCCTGCTGGTCGCCGTCCTCGGCGACCTGGACGAACCGCAGACCGCCCGGCTGGCCCGGCTGCGCACCCGCACCGGCGGCGCGGTGGTCTTCCTGCTCGACACCGGCACCTGGGCCGGCCTGCGGATGCTCGCCCCGGACACCGGCGGGGAGGAGTTCCAGGCCCGGGTCCGCCAGCTGCGCGAGGCCGGCTGGACCGTCCTGCCGGTCCGCGCCGGGGACTCCGTGCCCGACCTGTGGCAGGCCGCCGACCGGGCCGAGTCGCCCTCCCCCTACCGAGATGAGGCCGGCGCGTGACCACCCGGGCCAAACTGACCGTGTACTCGGCGCTGGCCACCGCCCTGGCCGCGCTCTGCCTGACCCCGCTGCTCACCACCAAGGGCTGGATCACCCACGCCTTCCTGGTGACCGCGCTGATCGCGGCGGCCGGCGCGGGCCTGCGCCGCACCCCCTTCTACCGCTGGACGGTCCCGCTCGGACAGCTGGTCGTCCTGTTCGTGCTGCTGCTCGTCGGCTTCGCGAGCGCCACCAACCGGTTCGGCGGGCTGGTGCCCGGCACCGAGTCGGTGCACACCCTCGGCCGGGTGCTCGACCGCGGGCTGGCCGACATCCAGGAGTACGCCATCCCGGCGCCGCCCAACCCGGGCCTGCGGCTGATCCTGGTCGGCTCGGTCGGGCTGATCGCCATCGTGGTGGACACCATCGCCGTGACCTACCGGCGCTCCGCCCTCGCGGGGCTGCCGCTGCTCGCGCTCTACTCGGTCGGCAACGGGCTGGCCGGCGACCGGGGCAGCTGGATCTGGTTCGGGCTGGCCGCCGCCGGCTACCTGGTGCTGCTGTTCGCCGAGGGCCAGGACCGGGTCTCCCGCTGGGGCCGCGTGTTCCGCGGCACCTCGCGCGGCACCGAGGGCAGCGGCTCGCTCAGCGTGGGCGGCCAGCAGGTCGGCGTCCTCGCCCTGGCGATGGCGATGCTGCTGCCGGTCTTCCTGCCGCACTGGGAGGGCGGCCTGATCCACTCCGGCTCCAAGGGCGGCAACAACGGCCCGGGCATCGGCGGCGTCGCCAGCCTCGACCCGCTGGTCACCCTGGAATCCGCGATCGCCGAGCCCCGCGACACCGAGCTGCTCACCTACCGGATGGACAGCACGGTCGCGGACACCACCTATCTGCGTACCGGCTCGCTGGACGCGTTCGACGGTGCCGCGTGGAAGCTCACCAACCCCGCCACCATGGACCTCAAGCCCGACTTCCTCGCCCCGGAGGGCCTGCGCGGGCTGGACGTCCCGCCGATCGAGGGCGACTTCCAGATCGGCGACAAGCTGGAGTCCGCCTGGCTGCCGATGCCCTACCCGCCCAAGAGCGCCAAGGTGCCGAACGCGTCCGACTGGCGGGTGGACACCGTCACCGGCACCGTCGTCCCGGCGAAGGGCAAGGAGAAGGCGGTCAAGGGCCTGCACTACCAGGTCACCGCCTACGACGTCCGCCCCACCGCCAAGGAGCTGCAGCAGGCGCCGCCCGCCCCGAACCAGATCCTCCAGCGCTACACCGACCTGCCCAAGGACCTGCCGCCGGTCGTCAGGAAGCAGGCCGAGGAGATCACCAGGAACGCCCACAACGCCTACGACAAGGCGCTGGCGCTCCAGGACTTCTTCACCGGGCCCGACTTCACCTACGACACCAAGATCAAGGCCGGGACCGGCAGTTCGGCCATCGAGGTCTTCCTGCGCGACCGCCGGGGCTTCTGCGTGCACTTCGCCTCCACCATGGCGGCGATGTCCCGCGCCCTCGGCATCCCGGCCCGGGTCGCGGTCGGCTTCACCCCGGGCAACACCAAGGGCGGCAACGTCTACTCGGTGACCGGCCTGATGTACCACGCCTGGCCGGAGCTGTACTTCGAGGGCTTCGGCTGGATGCGCTTCGAGCCGACCAAGAGCCGCGGCGTCGAGCCCCGCTACACCGAGCCGGTCGCGGCGCCCACCACCGCGCCGACCGCCTCGCCCACCGTGACCGCGCAGAGCTCGGCACCGGTCGCGCTGCCGTCCAGCAGCAGCGACTGCGACCCGAAGCTGCGCCGCACCGGCGACTGCGGGGACAAGAAGAAGACCGCCGACGCCGGCCAGGAGGATTCCGGGCTGCTCTCCTGGCAGGTCCTGGCCACCGTGGCCGGGGTCCTCGTGCTGATCGCACTGCTGCTCCTCCCGGCCCTCTGGCGGACGCTGCTGCGCCGCCGCCGGCTCGGCACGGGCGGGCGGCGCCGGCCCGGCGGGGACGGCCCGGCGGAGCTGACCGACGAGCAGGTGCTGGCCGCCTGGGCCGAACTGGTCGACTCGGCGTGGGACATCGGCATCCCGCCGGACGAGTCGCGCACCCCGCGCGCCGCCGCCCGCCGGATCGCCGAGACGGCCGAGCTGGACGAGGCCTCGGCGGCCGCCGCCGGCCGGGTCGCGCTGGCCACCGAGCGGGTGCTCTACGCCCGGTCCGCCGAGGTGTCGGCGCCGGTGCTGGCGGACGTCCGGACCGCCCGGGACGGCCTGCGGGCCGGTGTCGGCCGGGTCGGCCGGACCAGGGCGCTGCTGCTCCCGCCGTCCTCGGCCCAGCTCTGGTGGCGGATCTCCGACGCGGTGCTGTCCGTGCGGCTCGCGGTGCGCCGCCGGGTGGCCCGGGCGGTCGGCGCGGTCACCGCACCGGTCCGCCGGACCGCGGGCCGGCTGCGCCGCCGCGGCGGCCCCGCGGAGGGGCAGGACTGAGCAGGGAAACGCCGAGGGCGGGTAGTCGGTCCGACTACCCGCCCTCGTGGCGTTCCTGCCCGGCGTGCTTCCTGCTCAGAAACCGCCGGTCTGCTCGTCCCGGCGGCGCTGCCAGCGCTGCTCGACCCGGTCCATCATCCCCGCCTTGCGGCGCGGCGCGGCGGGGGGACGAGGACCGGACGCCTGACCCGCCGGACCGCGGCGCCAGCCCGTCACGGCGAAGACCGCACACCCCAGCATCACCAGGAACCCGACGACGCTGACCCAGATCTGGTCGGGGACGACCATGCCGCCCATCAGCAGGCCGATACCCACCACGAAGCCGCCTACGGCCAGATAGACCCGCCGACGGGTGTGGGTGCGCAGCCCGGTTCCCTCGAGCGCCGACGCGAATTTGGGATCTTCGGCATACAGCGCTCGCTCCATCTGGTCGAGCAGTCGCTGCTCGTGCTCCGAGAGCGGCACGGAGTCCTCCTACTCGTCGGTCGCGGGTGCGACCGGTCCGCCGCCCCGGTCGGGGAGGCAAGTCCAATCAGCCTTGAGAACACGCGGTCGGACGCCTGTGCGGGGGCCCGGGTCCGTGTGGTCCATATGCCCCCTGCATCCGGCTGTCATGCTTTCCGGCTTTACCCAGATCATACGGTCCGCGGGCCCGTTCCGGAGTGGTCGGCCACGCCTGGGCCGGGGCACTTCGGGCGGTCCGCCGCCGCACTGGGCACAACGCGAGAAGGCCCGGACAAGTGCCCGACCGGGTGGAATCGGCCGGGACCTGGGGAGCTCCGGAGGAGACGGGGTGGCGTTCGGACGGAGAACGGCCGTGGCCGCCCCGGTCAGACCAGGGTGGCGAGCAGGTGCAGCTGGGTCGCGACGGCGTGGAAGGCGGGCTGCCCGGCGGCGGCCTCCTCCAGCTTGAGCAGCGCCTCCACCGCGCCCGGCTCGGTGTCCACCAGGACACCGGGGACCAGGTCGGCGAAGACCCGGACGCCGTGCACCGACTCCACCCGCAGGCCGGCGCCGGCCGCCAGCCGGTCCAGCTCCTCGCCGGTGAAGCGGCGCGGCATCGGGTCGCCCTCGCCCCAGCGGCCGTCGGCGGCCGTCAGCACCGCCCGCGCGTCGTTGAAGTGCCCGCCCAGCGCCCTGGCCAGCACCGCACCGTTGCGGTTGGCGGCCAGCAGGCTGACGAAGCCGCCGCGGCGCAGGGTGCCGGCCAGGCTGCCGAGCGCCTCGGCCGGGTCGTCGACGACCTCCAGCACGCCGTGGCAGAGCACCGCGTCGACGGTGCCGGGCGCGACCAGCTCGGGCAGCGTCTGGGTGTCGCCCTGGACGGCGCGGACCAGGTCGGTCACGCCGGCCTCGGCGGCCCGCCGCTCCAGCGCGAACAGCGCGTCCGGGCTCGGGTCGACCACGGTGACCCGGTGGCCGAGCCGGGCGACCGGCACGGCGAAGTTGCCGGTGCCGCCGCCGGTGTCGACCACGTCGAGCACCGGCTGCTCCAGCTCGGCCGCCCGCTTCTCCAGGGCTGACCGCACCACCTCCCACACCACGGCGGTACGCAGGGCGCTGCGGGGACGCGTCGGGTACAAGGCGGGGCTCCTCGGCACGTGCAGATCGATCAGGATGCCTCCACCTTAGGGCCTGCCCGGTGGAACGGACCGGCGGGCCGCCGCCCGGCCGGGCGCTCAGGCCACCCGGTCCCGGCCGTCCCCGCCGTCCGGCGGCAGCCGCGGGGCGGGCGGCACCGGATGCAGGCCGAGCAGCCGCTCGGCCAGCCGCAGGAAGAGTGCGCAGTTGCGGATCAGGTCGTCCGCGTCGCGGGCCGAGGCGGCGCCCCTGATCCCGGCCTCGGCGGCCGCCCGGCGGCGCGCGCCGGCCGCGAAGTACCCCGCCCACTCGGCGAGCTCGGGCGCGACCTCGGGCAGCACCTCCCAGGCACTGCGGATCGCCCGGCGCCGCCGGGGGCTCTTCTCCGGCCGGCCCCGGACGGCGAGCACCGCCGCGACGGTGCGCAGCGCCGCGAGGTGGGCGGTGGCGTACCGCTCCAGCGGGTCCTCCAGGGTGCGGGAGCGGGCGAGGGTGCGGTGGGCGTCGGCGAGCAGGTCCAGCGCGGCGGGCGGGGCGGTGACCCGGCGCTGCACCGGGTGGACGTCCCCGTCGGCCGGAACGTGGCCCCCCGGCTGGTGCGGAACGGCCGGCTGGTGCGGGACGGCCGGCCGGTGGCCGTCCGGACGGTGGGCGGCGGAGTGGAGGCGGGCGGTGACGGGCTCAGGACGACTGACGGTCATGGTCTCCCCCGTTCCGAGGCAGCGCACGGACCGGATGATCCGTGCTCCCCCATCGTGAACGGCACCACTGACAACGCGTCCCCGGGCCGTTGCACGGCCGTTCGCACTCCGGGCATGCGTGCGGGCGGCAGTCGCCGGCCGATCCCTCATCAGCCGCGGGCCTGTCGGCCCCGCGTCCCGCCGCCCCGCACCTGCCGGAGCGCCGCCCCCACCCGGCGCCCCGCATTCCCCCCGGGGTCGCCGGCTCCCCCTGACCCCGCTCCGCCGCCCCGTGTCGGCGGTGCGCGGTCCGTGACCGGCCTCCGGTGCGGACCCGCCGGTGCCACCCGCCGGCCCCTCGCGAGCCGATGGGCGGCACCTGTCCGCCGTACCGGGACGGCGGCGCCCGACGCGCCGCCTTCCCGGTGCCCACCACTCTGCCGTCTCCGCAGGCCGGGGACCATCCGCTCGGGTACTCAACCGGGGTTCTGAGTATCCGTACTCAGTCCGGCGCGGTCCGGCCGGGTCCGGCTCGGGCCGGGGACGGGCGGCCCGTGGAACCGGGGAGCGCCCGGCCGGCGTCCCGGTACGGTACGGCGAGCCGGGCGGACCCGGCCGACACCCGGAGGAGGAACGGATGACGATCCTTCCGCTGATCTTCACCAGCGGATTGGCGAGCGGGATCAACGCGTACGCGGTGGTGCTGCTGCTCGGCCTGCTGGGCCGGTTCGCCGGGGCCGACTCGGTGCCGTCCGCCCTGGAGCGCACCGACGTGCTGGTCGTGGCGGCCGTGCTGTTCCTGCTGGAGGCGGTGGCCGACAAGATCCCGTACGTGGACAGCGTCTGGGACGCCGCCCACACCGTGATCCGCCCGGTCGCCGGCGCCGTCGTGGGCGCCCTGCTGGCCGGCGCCGACCCGGGCTCGCTGCCCGAGGTCGCGGCCGGCGCGATGGGCGGGACGACCGCGCTGGTCAGCCACCTGGTGAAGGCCTCGCTGCGGATGGCGGTCAACACCTCGCCCGAGCCGGCCAGCAACATCGTGGTCAGCCTGGCCGAGGACCTCGCCGTCGCCGGCCTGGTCACCCTGGCGATCTTCCACCCCTGGGCGGCCGCCTCGATCGCCGCCGTCCTGCTCGTCGCGGGCCTGCTGCTGGTCTGGTTCGCGATCAACCGGATCCGCCGCTTCCGGGCCCGCCGCCGCGAACGCAAGGCGGCCCGCGCGGCCGGCCGGGCGCAGCCGGCGGCAGGGGTGTACACCCCGCAGCCATAGGATTCGGCCATGGCACGGATCGTCATCATCGGCGCAGGAATGAGCGGGCTCGCGGCGGCCTCCCGGCTGGCGACGCTCGGACACCGGGTGACGGTCTGCGAGGCCGCCGGGACGTACGGCGGCATGGTCGGCCGGTACGAGCGCGACGGCTTCGCCTTCGACACCGGTCCCGGGCTGCTGACCCTCCCGGCCGTCTACCGCGACCTGGCGCTGAAGACCGGCCGGGAGCCGCTGGAGGAGCTGGTCGGGCTGGCCCCGGTCGACCCGGAGAGCCGGCACCTGCTGCCCGACGGCACCGACCTGGTGCTGCCGAACGCCTCCCGCGGGGGCGTCGTCCAGGCCCTGGACGGCGCGTTCGGCTCCGGCGCGGGCGCCCGCTGGGCCGAGGTGATGAACCACGGCCGCACGGTCTGGGAGGCCACCCGCCGACCGCTGCTGGAGGAGCCGCTGCCGGCCGACACCCGGCCGCTGGGCACCGACCCGTACCCCGGGCCGCCCCCGCCGGGCCGGCTCGCCCGGCTCCTCGGCGCCAGGCCGTGGACGCTGGCCGAGGTCGCCGCCCGCGAGCTCGGCGGCCACCCGGGCCTGACCGCCCTGCTGCACGAACACGCCCTGCGCTTCGGCTTCGACCCGCGCACCGCCCCGGCCGGGGCGACCGTGCTGCCGTACATGGAGCAGTCCTTCGGCGTCTGGTACGTCAGGGGCGGCATCCGCGCGCTGGCCGACGCGGTGTACCGGCGCTGCGAGCAGCGCGGGGTGGAGTTCCGCTTCGACACCCCGGTCGAGGGGGTGCGGGAGGACGGCGGCCGCGTGTGCGGCGTCGAGACCGCGGCCGGCCGGATCGACGCCGACGTGGTGGTCTCCGCGATGGACGCCCGGGTGGGGTTCCGGGCGTCCCCCGGCAGAGCCGCGTCCCGGGACGACCGGCCGCAGCCGATGCGGGCCGCCGGTGCGCCCGGCCGGGTGGTCGTCCTGCTCGCCCTGCGCGGGGAGCGCCCGGCGGGCACCGTGCACCGCACGGTGGTGCACGCCCAGGACCGCACCGCCGAGCTGGACGGGATCTTCGGCTCCGGCACCCCGCTCGCCGGGCGCCCGACCGTCCAGGTGCTGCGCCCGGACGACCCCTCGCTGCACCCCGCCGGCCACGAGGCCGTGGTGCTGACCGCCACCACCCCGGCGACGGGCACGGACTGGACGGCGCCCGGCACGGCCGACCGCTTCGCCGACCGGATGATCGCCCAGGCGGACGCCGCCGGCCTGGGGCTGGGCGGGCGGGTGCTGTGGCGCGTGGTGCGCACCCCGGCGGACACCGGGCGGGAGACCGGCTCGTTCCTCGGTTCCGTCCCGCTGCCCGCCCTGGCCGGTGCCCGCGGCGCCTTCCTCCAGGCGCCGACCGAGCAGGCCCCCGGGTACTACCTGATCGGCGGCGCCGCCCACCCCGGCGGCGGGCTGGCCCGGGTCGGCATGTCGGCCTGCATCGCGGCCAACCTCATCGGGCCCGCGTAGCGGCCCGCGCAAGGGTCCGGGTCGGAGCGGCCCGGACGGCCTCCGGTGCTCAGCCGTGCTGCTGCCAGGTGTTCTGCTGCTGGTAGCCGTAGTCGTACTGCGGCTGCTGCGGGATGCCCTGCTGGAGCGGGTCGTGCTGCAGCGGGTCCGGCTGGGGCTGCCACTGCTGCTGCGGCTGCTGCTGCTCGTAGCCGTACTGCTGCTGCTGGTAGCCGTAGGCGTCGACCGGCTGCTGCTGGTAACCCGCGTACGGGTCCGGCTGCTGCTGGTAGCCGCCGTAGCCCTGGTCGTAGGCGAAGGCCGGCTGCTGCTGCGCCTGCCACTGCTGCTGCTGCTGCTGCGCGAGCTGGTCGTAGGACTGCTGCTGCGCGGGGTCGTAGCCGCCCTGGTAGGCCCCGGCGTACGGGTCGGCCTGGACGACCGGCTGGGCGACCGGCTGGAGCAGCTCGGTCTGCTGCTGCTCGTAGTAGGCGGACGCGTAGACGCCGTCCGCGGCGATCTCCTGCATCTCGAAGGCCGCGGTCTGCTCGACGGCCGCCGGCTCCTCGTCGGCCGGCGCCGGTTCGGGGGTCTCCTCGACCGCGCTGACCGTGCCGATCCGGTCCACCGCCACCGCGGTGGCCACGGCCGCACCACCGGTGAGCGCGCCGAGCAGCGGCACCTTGGCGAGCGGGCCGGGCAGGCCGCCGTCGGCCGTGCGCAGCGACCAGCCGGCCGCGTACCCGCGCTTCACCGAGAGGGTGACGAGGGTCTGGCCGACCGCGAACAGCGCGGCACCCGCGCCGATCAGCACGACCGAGCCCGTCGCCATTCCGGCGGGCACCCCGAGGAAGCCGGCCAGGGCGAGGGCCCGCCAGTGCACCGGGGCGCGGTTCTGCAGCAGCAGCTCGGCCACCAGCCAGAGCGCCACCACCGCCAACGCGGCGTACAGCAGCAGGTATCCGATGCCCATCCGCCCGCTACCTCCAGTCGCGTGCCCGCGCGCGCCGCGCGTGTGCGGCGACTGTACCGGTTCAACGGCCGGGGTACCGCATTGCGTTCCCGGCCGCCACGGCCGCTGCGGCCGCCGGCCCGGGCGGGCCGGCGGCGCGGCTCAGCGCCGGTGCAGACCGAGGTTCTGGTAGATCTCCAGCGTCGCGGTCGAGTGGTTCAGCGTGATGAAGTGCAGGCCGGGGGCGCCCTCCGCGAGCAGCCGCTCGGACATCGCGGTGGCGTGCTCCATGCCGACCTCGCGCAGCGTCGCCGGGTCGTCGATCGCGGCGCGCAGCCGGGCCTCCAGCTCCGCCGGGAAGGCCGAGCCGCTCAGCTGCGGGAACCGCTCCAGCTGCTTGGCGTTGGTGACCGGCATGATCTCCGGGATGATCGGCGTCTCGCAGCCGGCGGCGGTCACCCGGTCGCGCAGCCGCAGGTAGTCGTCGACCTCGAAGAACATCTGGGTGATCGCGTAGTCGGCCCCGGCGCGGATCTTCGCGACGAAGTGCCGGATGTCGTCGTCCCAGTTCGTCGAGCGCGGGTGCATGTTCGGCGAGGCGGCCACGCCCACGCAGAAGTCGCCGATGCCCTTGATCAGCTCCACCAGCTCGTACGCGTAGGTGACGCCCTGCGGGTGCTTCACCCATTCGCCCAGCGGGTCGCCGGGCGGGTCGCCCCGCACCGCGAGGACGTTGCGCACCCCCTGGTCGGCGTACTGGCCGATGATGTTGCGCAGCTCGGCGACCGAGTGGTCGACGGCCGTCAGGTGGGCGACGGGGGTCAACGTGGTCTCGGTGGCGATGCGGCCGACCATGTTGACGGTGCGCTCGCGCGAGGAGCCGCCGGCCCCGTACGTCATGCAGACGAAGTTGGGGTCGAGCGGTTCGAGGCGGCGGATGGCGTCCCAGAGACGCTGCTCACCGACCTCGCTGCGCGGGGGCATGAACTCGAAGGAGAAGGATCGCTTGCCGGCCGCCAGAAGCTCGCGGACCGTCAACGCGCGGTCTGTTCTGGTGGAAGCGACGCCGAGTGCCATGTTGGCAGGTTAACCGTCGGTCGAAGGGCCCCGACAACTCGGTTCCAGCAATTGAGACAATCAATGGACAAGGTTCCGCTTCCGTTCACCGGCCTCCCGGGGAGCCTTCCGGAGGCCCGCGGAAGGCCCTGCGGAACGGCCGCCGGCCGGCCTGCCGACCGGCCCGTCACCTCGCCCGTACAGCTGTTCCCGGCCACCCGGCTACGCTTGCTGCACCCCCAGCGAAACCTCCGGAGCCTCATCGTGACCTCGTCCACCAACCGGCCGGCCCACCCCATTGACGTGGAGGACGTGCGCGGGCGCGTCAACGCGGCCCTCGCCGGCTTCATGGACGGTCAGACGGCCCTGCTCGGCAAGATCTCCCCGCAGCTGGCACCCGCCGCCGACGCGCTCCGCGACTTCCTGCTGGACGGCGGAAAACGACTGCGCCCGGCCTTCTGCTACTGGGGCTGGCGCGGCGCCGGCGGCCCGGCCGACGGCGAGGGCATCGCCAACGCGGCCGCCGCCCTGGAGCTGCTCCAGGCGAGTGCACTGGTCCACGACGACCTGATGGACCGCAGCGACACCCGGCGCGGCCTGCCCTCGGTGCACCGCCGCTTCGAGGCGCTGCACCGCGACAGCGGCTGGCGCGGCGACCGCGAGCAGTACGGCGCCTCGGCGGCGGTGCTGCTCGGCGACCTGCTGCTGATCTGGTGCGACGAGCTGTTCCTGCGCTCCGGCCTGGACCCGGCCGCGGTACTGGCCGCCAAGCCGATGTTCGACCTGATGCGCACCGAGGTCATGGTCGGCCAGTACCTCGACGTGCTGGAGCCGGTCGCCGGCGACTCCACCGACGGCGGCGCGCTGGACCGCGCCCAGACCGTGCTGCACTACAAGTCGGCCAAGTACACGATCGAGCGCCCGCTGCAGGTCGGCGCGCTGCTGGCGGGCGCCCCGCCGGAGCTGGTCGAGGCCTACGGGGCGTTCGGCCTGCCGCTGGGCGAGGCGTTCCAGCTCCGGGACGACCTGCTCGGCGTCTTCGGCGACCCGGCGGTCACCGGCAAGCCGGCCGGGGACGACCTGCGCGAGGGCAAGCGGACCCTGCTGGTCGCGCACGCCATGCGCGGGCTCTCCGCCGCCGACGCCCGCCACCTGGACGAGCGGCTCGGCGCACCGGACCTCGCGCCCGAGGAGGTCTCCCGGCTGCGCGCGCTGGTCGGGCGCAGCGGCGCGCCGGAGCGCGTGGAGCAGCGGATCGAGGAGCTGATGCGGCAGTCGCTGGCCGCGCTGGAAGCGGCGCCGCTCGCCGACGAGCGGGCCCGTACGGTGCTGCTGGCGCTGGCCGAGGCCGCCACCGTCCGCAAGTACTGAGTACCCGGTCCGGCGGCGGCCCCGCGCGGGGTCAGGCCCGGCGCAGCCGTGCGGCGAGCGCGGCCGCGGCCGCCTGCGGGTCGTCCGCCGCGGTGATGGCCCGGACCACCACGACGCGCCGGGCGCCGGCCGCCAGCACCTCGTCCAGGTTGCCGAGGTCGATGCCGCCGATGGCGAACCACGGGCGGTCGGTGACCTGCTTCGCCGCGTACGCGACCAGGCCGAGGCCGGGCGCGTGGCGGCCCGGCTTGGTCGGGGTCGGCCAGACCGGGCCGGTGCAGAAGTAGTCGACGCCCGGCTCGGCGACCGCCGCGTCCACCTCGGACTCGGCGTGGCAGGAACGGCCGATCAGCACGTCCTCGCCGAGGATCGCCCGGGCGGCGGGCACCGGCAGGTCGTCCTGCCCGAGGTGCAGCACGTCGGGGCGGGCGGCGTGCGCGACGTCGGCACGGTCGTTCACCGAGAGCAGCTTGCCGTGCCGGCGGCAGGCGTCCGCGAAGACCTCCAGGGCCGCGAGCTCCTGCTTGGCCTCCAGGCCCTTGTCGCGGAGCTGGACGATGTCCACGCCGCCGGACAGGGCCGCGTCGAGGAACTCGGCGAGGTCGCCCTGCTCGCGGCGGGCGTCGGTGCAGAGGTAGAGCCGGGCGTCGGCGAGCCGTCCGCGCGGTGTGTCCGCGGCCATCAGATCAGCATCGCCTGGGCCCGGCGCTTCACCTCGGTGCCGCGGTTCTCCCGCAGCGCCTGGATCGGGCTGCCGGGCAGCGACGGGTCCTCGGTGAAGAGCCACTCCAGGATCTCCGTGTCGCTGTACCCGCAGTCGCGCAGGACGGTCAGGGTGCCGGACAGGTGCTTGACCAGCCCCGGGCCGTCGATGAACGCCGCCGGGACCTGCAGCGACTTGTTCGGGCCGCGCCGGACGGCGATCAGCCCGCCGTTCCTGACCAGGTCACGCACCTCGGTGACCCGGACCCCCCACTGCTCCGAGATGTCGGGCAGGTACATCCACTCGGGGACCAGGGCTTCAATCTTGCTTTCGATCTCACTCACGCCACCAGACTGCCACCTCCGCGGCCCGCCGCGCACCAACGGGCCCCCGGGGCTACCCCGCGACGGCCGACTTCAGCGGCACCGCCGGGTCCGCCGCCCGGGCCGGGTCCAGCGGCGTGCCGCGCTCGACCAGGCGGCGGCCCTGGGTGAGGTCGCGCGGGCGGTCGACGGTGAGCAGGGCGCGCAGCACGCCGTCGCGCAGCCAGAGCACCGCCCAGGACGGGTCCGCCGGCGAGCCGCGCCGGACCAGCTCGTCCCCGTCACCGTGCCGCCCGGCGTACTGGACCATCCGGCCGAACTGCTCCGACCAGAAGTACGGCACCGGGTCGTACGGCGCGTCCGCGCCGAGCACCGCGGCGGCGGCCGCCCCGCCGGACTGCAGCGCGTGGTCCCAGTGCTGGACGGTCAGCCGGGCGCCGGTCCGGGCGGACGGGTAGCTCGCGCAGTCCCCGGCCGCCCAGACGCCCGGCAGGCTGGTGCGCAGCCGCTCGTCCACCAGGACGGCTCCGGCCGCGTCGAGCTCGACGCCGGAGCCGGCCAGCCAGTCGGTCGCCGGGCGGGCGCCGATGCCGACCACCACCTCGTCGGCCGGCAGGTGCGAGCCGTCCGCGAGCAGCACCGCGCCGGGCTCGACGGCGGCGACCGCCGCGTCGCAGCGCAGCTCGACCCCGGCCTCGGCGTACCAGGCGGCCATCGCCCGGCCCACCTCGGCGGGCAGCGCACCGGGGACGGGCGCCGGGCCGGCCTCGACCACGGTCACCTCGCACCCGGCCGCGCGGGCCGCGGTGGCCACCTCGGCACCGATCCAGCCCGCGCCGACCAGCACCAGGCGCAGGCCCGGGCGGAGCAGCGGGCGCAGGGCCAGCGCGTCGTCCAGGGTGTGCAGCAGGTGCGCGCGCTCGGCGCCGGGCAGGACGCGCGGGGCGGCGCCGGTGGCGATCACCAGGGCGCCGTACGGCAGGTCACCGCCGTCGGTGTGCAGCACGCCCGGGGTGAGGCCGGTGGCGCGGCGGCCGGTGAGCAGCTCGATGCCCAGGTGGGGGAAGTCGATGTCCAGGGTGGTGGCGTCGGTCTTGCCGAGCAGCACCTCCTTGGAGAGCGGCGGCCGGTCGTACGGCGCGTGCGGCTCCTCGCCCACCAGCACGATCCGCCCGCGCCAGCCGCCCCGGCGCAGCCCCGACGCGCACTGCGCGCCGGCCAGCCCGGCCCCCACCACGACCACCTGATCCGTCCCGCTCAGCTCTGCCACGCGGTCACTGTACTGGCGCCCGCGCCCGGCCCCGGCCCCGCGTCCGCGGGCCGGGCGGCGGGACCGGCGGCGGGACGGGCCCGGGGCGGCGCCGGGCACCCCGCCCGCTCCCGTCCCACCCCTCGTACGCGCCTTCAGCGGCGACAGGGCCCGGAGTTAAGGTGGGGACACCATCACGGGAGCCCGGCGGACCGGGCTGAGAGGCGGGCTGGCACGGCCTGCGACCGTCCGAACCTGATCCGGGTCATTCCGGCGAAGGGAGAAGCAGCTTTGACACGCTCGGCACCAGGTGCCCACGCGGACGTGCTGGTGATCGGCGGAGGCGTGATCGGCCTCGCCGTCGCCTGGCGCGCGGCCCAGCGCGGGCTGGGGGACGTCGTCGTGGTCGACCCCACCCCCGGCGGCGGCGCCGCCCGGGTCGCGGCCGGGATGCTCGCCCCGGTCACCGAACTCCAGTACGGCGAGGAGCCGTTGCTGCGCCTCGGGATGGCCTCGAACGAGCGGTACGCCGCCTTCGCCGCCGAGCTCACCGAGGCGAGCGGCGGCCAGGACACGGGCTACCGCGCGTGCGGCACGCTCGCCGTCGCGCTCGACTCCGACGACCGGGCGGAGCTGCGCGAGCTGCACGACTTCCACCTGCGGCTCGGCCTCGACTCGACCTGGCTGACCGGCCGCGAGGCCCGCAAGCTGGAGCCGATGCTCGCCCCCGGCGTCCGCGGCGGCCTGCACGTGGCCGACGACCACCAGGTGGACGGCCGCCGGCTGCTGACCGCGCTGCTGCTGGCCGGCCAGGCCGCGGGCGTGATCGGCCGGCGGACCGAGGCCGTCGAGCTGCTGGTCGAGGACGGCCGCGCGGTCGGCGCCCGGCTCGGCACCGGCGAGACCGTGACCGCCGGCCAGGTGGTGCTCGCCGCCGGTCCGGAGAGCCACCGGCTGCCCGGCCTGCCCGAGGGCGTGCTGCCGGCGATCCGCCCGGTGAAGGGCCAGGTCCTGCGGCTGCGGATCCCCGAGGCGTACCGGCCGTTCCTGTCCCGCAACGTCCGCGCGGTGGTCCGTGGCCAGCACCTGTACATGGTGCCGCGCGCGGACGGCGAGCTGGTGATCGGTGCGACCAGCGAGGAGCAGGGCTACGACACCACGGTCACCGCCGGCGGGGTGTACGAGCTGCTGCGCGACGCCCACGAGCTGGTCCCCGGCATCACCGAGCTGCCGCTGGTGGAGACGTCCGCCGGGCTGCGGCCGGGCTCGCCGGACAACGCGCCGCTGATCGGGCCGACCGCGCTGCCCGGTCTGGTCGCCGCCACTGGCCACTACCGCAACGGCGTGCTGCTCACCCCGGTGACCGCCGACCTGGTCGCCGAGTACCTGGCCACCGGCACCGTGCCGGAGCCGGCCGTACCGTTCTCCCCCACTCGCTTCGCCCCGAAGGTCCCCGCATGAGCGACATCCCCCTCACCGTCAACGGCGAGCCCCGCCTGGTGCCCGCCGCGACCACCCTCGCCGAGGTGGTGACCACCCTCAGCCGGGCCAACACCGGCGTCGCCGCCGCCCTCAACGAGGCCGTGGTGCCGAGGAGTTCGTGGCCGGTCACGCAGCTCTCGGCGGGCGACCGGGTCGAGATCCTCACCGCCGTGCAGGGGGGCTGACCGATGGCCGACGACGTCCTCTCCATCGCCGGCACCGCCTTCGGCTCGCGACTGATCATGGGCACCGGCGGCGCCCCCAGCCTGGAGGTCCTGGAGCAGGCGCTGCGGGTCTCCGGCACCGAGCTGACCACGGTGGCGATGCGCCGGGTGAACGCCACCACCCAGGGGTCCGTCCTGGACGTGCTGACCCGCAACGGCATCCGCGTACTGCCCAACACCGCCGGCTGCTTCACCGCCGGCGAGGCGGTGCTGACCGCCCGGCTGGCCCGCGAGGCGCTCGGCACCGACTGGGTGAAGCTGGAGGTCATCGCGGACGAGCGGACCCTGCTGCCGGACCCGATCGAGCTGCTGGACGCCGCCGAGACGCTGGTCGACGACGGCTTCACCGTCCTCCCGTACACCAACGACGACCCGGTGCTGGCCCGGAAGCTGGAGGACGTCGGCTGCGCGGCGATCATGCCGCTGGGCTCGCCGATCGGCTCCGGCCTGGGCATCCGCAACCCGCACAACTTCCAGCTGATCGTGGAGAGCGCGAACGTCCCGGTGATCCTGGACGCGGGCGCCGGCACGGCCTCGGACGTCGCGCTGGCGATGGAGCTGGGCTGCGCCGCCGTCATGCTCGCCTCCGCGGTGACCCGGGCACAGGACCCGGTGCTGATGGCCGAGGCGATGCGGCACGCCGCCGAGGCCGGCCGGCTCGCCCACCGGGCCGGCCGGATCCCGCGCCGCTTCCACGCCGAGGCCTCCTCGGCGATGGCCGGCCGGGCCGACCTGGACATCGACGTGGAAAGAGGAGAAGATCTCCCCCGAGATCCAGCAGGCCGCGATCCCAATGCTCACGTGACTGGACG
>NZ_JBEYVJ010000046.1:0-37608 GCF_040643935.1 Kitasatospora sp. NPDC047058
GGCCTCGCGCCCGCCGCGGCCGCCGCGCCGGCCGGCCCCGCCGACACCGGCGCCGCACTGCCCGAACTGGTCGTCCCCGGCCAGCCGTTGCCCACCCCGCGCACCGAGGAACTGCTCGGCGCGGGCGAGAAGGGCTTCCTGCACACACAGCCGAACGGCAGCTTCGGATCGACCGTCGCGTGGACGGCGTACGACACCGGCGCCACCAAGACGGTCACCAGCGACTACTTCTCGTCCCCCCGCACCATCGCCAGGTACGGCGCCGGCGCGGACACGGCCGCCGTCTACGCGACCCCGTACGGCGAGTCGTCCTGGAAGCTCCAGGACATGGCCACCGGCGCCACCACGGTCCTGAACACAGCCGGACCCACCTTCACGGAGGGCCTGTTCGGCGACTCACTGCTGGTCAGCACCTCGGTCCCCACCGCCCCGGGCGCCTCGACGCTCAAGCTGGGCAGCCTGGCCTTCCTGCGCGACAGCGGCGCCGGCAGCACGGTGACCGTCCCGCTCACCGACTGGACCGCCGCCGGCGGTCTCCCCCAGCAGATCAGGATCCTCGGCGGCGACGCCAAGGAGGCCGCGATCGGCTTCAACGACGACGCGGGCCGCTTCCACATCGCCCTCGCCGACACCCACACCGGGGCGCTGAAGGTCACCCTGCCGGTGGCCGCCACCAACCCGGCCGTCTCCGCCTGCGTCGGCCCGGCGGCCCTCGGCCGCGACCGTCTGGCCTGGATGGCCAACGACTGCAAGGTGCACCTGCTCCCCCGCTCCGACCTCAACCTGGCGAGCGAGATCGTCGTCCCGTTCACGTACCCGAATCAGCCGACCGCCATCGGCCTCACCGGCGACTGGCTGGTCACCGCTTTCTGGCCCGAGTACCGCGACTACTCCTCGGACAAGCCGCCGCACAAGGAACTGCGCGCGCAGTCCATCCTGGGCGGTTCGTCTGTCAGCCTGCTCCCGTACGCCTCCTCGACCCTGGTCCAGGCCCCGGACGGGTCCGTCCTGGCCGAAGGCGGCCAGGACTCGCGTGACTGGAAGGTCCGCAAGGTCTTCTCGCCCGGCGAGCCCGCACCGACCGCCACCGCCACCGGGTACACCGTCGCCCCGGACGTCCACACCGTGGTCGACTTCAGCCTGGCGGCGGGCGCCCTCACCTCCACCGAGACCGGCAGCGGCCCGGTGGACGGCTTCTACCAGCAGGACGTGACGCTCGGCCGGCAGCCGGCCACCACCCCGCGGCGCTCCCTCGGCCCCGAGAGCGCGTACACCGAGGCCGACGCCAACTGCCGCTACGAGGCCACCTGCACCCGGCTGGTGGGCACCGGCGACGGCCGCGTCGTCCACTACGACCGCTACATCGTCCCGGTGACCCGCACCGCCGAGACGGCCGTGTTCGTCCGCACCGGCAAGGACGTCCGGGTGGTCCGCCCCGAGGGCGGCATGGGCTCGGTCGTCGAGGCCGCCGGCCGGTACGTGCTGATCAGCAACGGCATCTCCGGCACCTCGCGCGGCGTGATCGACGTCGACTCCGCCCGGCCGGGCGAGGTGATCGCCGGCACCGTCGGCATCAAGGCCGCCTCCGTCGACGGCGGCGCCCTCTACGCGGCGACGGCGAAGCAGGGCGAGATCGTGGTGACCGACCTGGCCACCCGTCAGCAGACCCGCACCCTGCAGACCGGCGCCACCAGTGACCTCACCACCGTCAAGGCCGCCCACGGCTGGGTCTACTGGTCCTCCGCCTCCGGCGCCGCCGGCGTCATCAACCTGACCACCGGCGCCACCGTCCCGGTGCGGGCGGGCGCCCTGGAGATGGGCGCCGGGTACCTGTTCTACGAGTACGGCCCGACCTCCGGCTTCAGCTCGCTGGTCACCTTCGAGAGCGGCACGGCCGTCACCCACGTGCTCCCGCTCCGGCTGATGAGCTCCACCACGCAGGTCAACTGGAGCGCCGACCGCTTCGGCGGCGGCTTCGTCTACCGCGACAGCTCGAACAACCTGCACGTGCTCTCGGTCACCGCGGCCGACCACGGCACCACCTTCACCAGCGTGAGCCCGGCCCGTCTGCTGGACACCCGGGACGGGACCGGCCGTCCCGGCACCAGCAAGGTCGCGGGCCGCGAGACCGTCTCGCTGCAGGTCGCCGGCCGCGCCGGGGTGCCACTGGGCACCAAGGCCGTCGCGCTGAACATCACCGCCACCGAGGCCGAGGGCAACGGCATGGTCACCGCCTGGGCCAGCGGCGCCGCCCAGCCCACCGCCTCCAACCTCAACTGGACCGCCGGCCAGACCATCCCGAACCTCGTCGTCGTCCCCGTCGGCCCCGACGGCAAGGTCAACCTCCTCAACGGCTCCGGCGCACCCACCCACCTCATCGCCGACGTCTTCGGCTACTACACCGACAACACCACCGGCTCCACCTACACCCCCGTCAACCCCGACCGCCTCCTCGACACCCGCGAAGGCACCGGCCGCCCCGGCACCACCAAGGTCACCGGACGCGACACCCTCACCCTCCAGATCACCGGCCGCGCCAACGTCCCCGCCGGCGTCAAGGCAGTGATCCTCAACATCACCGCCACCGAGACCGAAGGCAACGGCTACCTCTCCGCCTGGGCCAACGGCACCACCCAGCCCACCGCCTCCAACCTCAACTGGACCCCCGGCCAGACCATCCCGAACCTCGTCATCGTCCCCGTCGGCCCCGACGGCAAGGTCAACCTCCTCAACGGCTCCGGCACACCCACCCACCTCATCGCCGACGTCTTCGGCTACTACAACTGACCCAACACACCCCCCGAACACCAGCGGCCGGCGCCACCCCCACAAGGGTGACGCCGGCCGCCGCCGCCCACACAACGTCAGAACACGACCCGCACCTTCAACGCCGAACGGTCGTCCATCGCCCGGTAGCCGTCCGGGACGTCCTCCAGGCCGACCGTGCGGTCGAAGACCAGGCCGGGCTCGATGGCACCGGAGAGGACGTCCGGCAGCAGCTCGGGGATGTAGGCGCGGGCCGGCGCGACCCCGCCGTTCAGCGAGACGTTCCGGCCGAACATCTGGCCGATGTCGACGCCGGCGCTGCCGCCGTGCGGCACCCCGACGTAGCCGACCGCACCGCCGTCGCGGGTGATCGAGACGGCGGTCCGCATCGACTCCTCGGTGCCGACGGCCTCCAGGACGGCGTGCGCGCCCTGGCCGCCGGTCAGCTCCTTGACCGCCTCGACGGCGGCCTCGCCGCGCTCGGCGACCACGTCGGTCGCGCCGAAGCGGCGGGCCAGGTCGGTCCGGGCGGTGTGCCGGCCGAGCGCGATGATCCGGCCCGCGCCGAGCCGGTGCGCGGCCAGCACGCCGCACAGGCCGACCGCGCCGTCACCGACCACCGCGACGGTCGAGCCGGGCCGCACCCGCGCCGAGACGGCGGCGTGGTGCCCGGTGGCCATCACGTCGGACAGCGCGAGCAGGCTCGGCAGCAGCTTCTCGTCGCCCACCGCGTCCTTGGGCAGGGCCACCAGCGTGCCGTCGGCGAACGGGACGCGCACCGCCTCGCCCTGGCCGCCGTCCGAGCCGACCTCGCCCCAGAAGCCGCCGTGCGGGCAGGAGGTCTGCAGGCCTTCGAGACAGAAGTCACAGCTGCCGTCCGACCAGACGAACGGCGCCACCACCAGGTCGCCCGGCTTGAACCCGCGCACCTCGGAGCCGGTCTCCTCGACCACGCCGAGGAACTCGTGGCCGATCCGCTGCCCGGCCACCCGCGCCGCCACGCCCCGGTACGCCCAGAGGTCGCTGCCGCAGATGCAGGCGTTGACCACGCGGACCACGGCGTCCGTCGGCCGCTGGATCACCGGGTCCGGTACGTCCTCGATCCGGATGTCGTGGGGGCCGTGGATCACGGTGGCGCGCATGAGGGTTCGTCCTTCGGGGAAGCGGCCGCGCGGGGGTGTGGGCGGCCGGGGATATTCGACTGGGTGTACGACGAATATGCGGACCACTCTATTCCGGTTGCCCTCGTGCAACATTCCGGCCTGGCCAGAGCTCTACGGCGCTTAAGCTGTTTGACCATGCATGCGATCCAGCCCGAGACGTCCGGCGCGCCGCGGGCCGTCCCCGTCCCCGCCCAGCGCGCCGCCGCCCCCGCCGGAGGCTTCGCGGTGGTGGACGTCGAGACCACCGGCCTCGGCCGCTCGGACCGGGTCATCTCGGCGGGCGTCTACCAACTGGACGCCGAGGGCGAGGTCACCGACCACTGGTACACCCTGGTCAACCCCGAGCGCGACCCCGGCCCGGTCTGGATCCACGGCCTCACCGCGCGGGTGCTGGCGGACGCGCCGACCTTCCCGCAGATCGCCGGCGAGTTCGCCGAGCGGCTGCGCGGCAGGGTCATGGTCGCCCACAACGCGCTCTTCGACTGGAACATGATCTCCCGCGAGTTCTCCCGGGCCGGCCTGCACGCCCCGGTGGACCAGCGGCTCTGCACCATGGTGCTCTCCCGCGACCTGCGGCTGCCGCTGCCCAACGGCAAGCTGGCCTCGCTCGCCGCGCACTTCGGCGTCCAGCAGCGCCACGCGCACAACGCCCTGGACGACGCCCGGGTGCTCGCGGAGGCGTTCCGCCCCAGCCTGCACCTGGCCCGGCTGGGGGGCGTCCCGCTGCCGCTGCAGAACTGCGTCGCCGTCACCGACCTCGGCGAGGACGAGCCCGTCTCCGCGGCCCGCAGCACCTGGACCGGCGGGTCCTACCGGCAGGCCAGGAAGCGCCCGCCGTGCCCGTACCCGAACCCCGGGCGCTGGGAGGACGGCAAGCCGCTGGTGCAGGGCATGCGGGTGGCGTTCACCGGCGACACCGCGACCGACCGCGAGCTGCTGGAGGACCGCGCGGTCGAGGCCGGCCTGCACATCGCCGGCTCGGTGAGCCGGCTCACCAGTCTGCTGGTCACCAACGAGCCCGGGAGCTGGAGCGGCAAGGCCCGCAAGGCCCGTGAGGTCGGCACCCCGGTGGTCGGCGAGGACGCCTTCCTGCAGCTGCTCCGGGAGGTCGCCCCGCACCCCGGTGCGTGATCCGGTTGTGAGGTGCGCGTACCGTGCCCGTGTGTACCGTTTTCTCCTCTCCCGGCGCTGGCTGATCACCCTGCTGATCGCCCTGCTGCTGATCCCCGCCACGATCAAGCTGGGGTTCTGGCAGCTGCACCGCCACGAGGCGCGGGTGGACCGCAACAAGCTGATCGGCCAGGCCCTCACCGACCGGCCCGTGCCGTTCGACACCCTGTCGGCCGAGCCCGGTTTCGCGGTCCCCAAGACCCTCACCTGGCGCCCGGTGACGGCCACCGGGCAGTACGACACGGCGCACGAGTTCGTGGTCCGCAAGCGGACCGACTCCAGCGGGGACAAGATCGGCTACTTCGTGATCACCCCGCTGGTGCTCGCCGACGGCAAGGGGAGCGTGCTGGTCAACCGCGGCTGGGTGCCCTCCGGCGCCTCCGCCGCCGAGTACCCGGCGGTCGCGGCCGCGCCGGCCGGCCAGGTCACCGTGACCGGCCGGCTGCGCGCCGACGAGACCGCCGGCAACGGCCTCCACGACCGCTCCGGCATGCCGGACCGGCAGTTCAACCTGATCAGCACCGAGCAGCAGGCCAAGGAGACCGGCGCCACCCTGCTCGGCGGCTACCTGGAGCTCACCGCCACCGAGCCGGCCCCGGCCGACCAGCCCGAGCTGCTGCCCGAGCCCAACCACTCCGACATCGGCCCGCACATGGCGTACGCGATCCAGTGGTGGTTGTTCACCGCGCTGATCCCGGTCGGGTTCGGGGTGATGGTGCGGCGCGAGGCCAAGGACCGCCGCAAGGAGGCCGCCGAGGCCGAGGTGACGTCGGAGCCGGTGCCGGCGTAGCGCCCGCCGGGCCGGCACCGGCTCCGCGGGTGCTCTATAGGGCCCAGGAGAACATGCCCTGCAGGACGTGTCCTACAGCACGTCGTCCAGCTCGCGCAGCAGCCGGGCCTTGGCCCGGGCGCCCACCACCGACTTCACCGGTTCGCCGCCCCGAAACACCACCAGCGTCGGCATCGACAGCACCCCGTACCTGGCCTGCGTCTCCGGGTTGCGGTCCACGTCCAGGCTGACCACGGTCAGCCGGTGCGCCTCCTCCCGGGCGATGTCCGCCAGCACCGGCACCATCTGGCGGCACGGCGGGCACCAGTCCGCCGTGAAGTCGACCAGGACCGGTCCCTCGGCCCCCAGCACCTCGGTGGCGAAGGTCTCGTCCGTGACCTCCGGTACTCCGGTGATCTGCATCTACCGCTCCTCCCACTCGATCGCCAACTCGCACTGCGGCGCACGGTCGGCGGCCTCCGCCGCCAGGTCCTCGCGGGCCCGCTCGGCCCGGGCGTACTGCTCGGCCACCCGGGTCCGGACCTCCTGCAGCCGGCCGATGCACTCGTCCAGCTCGGCCAGCTTGCGCCGGTAGACCTCCAACGAGGCCGGGCAGGAGTCGCCCTCCGGGTGGCCGGCCTGCAGGCACTCCACGAACGGGCGGGTCTCCTCCAGGCCGAACCCGAAGTCCTGGAGCGTGCGGATCTGCCGGAGCAGCCGGAGGTCCTCCTCGCCGTAGGCGCGGTAGCCGTTGCCGGCCCGCCGGGCGGGGAGCAGCCCGAGCTGCTCGTAGTAGCGCAGGGCCCGTGTGGTCGTCCCCGCCTGTTGTGCCAGCTCGCCGATCCGCACGATCCGCACCATCCTTCCGACCGCTTTCCGAACGCCGCCGGAAACGACGGTAGACCTTGACGCAGGCGTCAAGGCCAACCGGTTTTCGCCGGGAGCTCCGTGCCGGGTGCCGCCGGACAGGCCGGGCCCGCCGGGCCCGCCTCAGTGCTGGGTGTTGTAGAAGCCGATCAGGACGGCGCCCCACCAGCCGGCCTGCGAGACCAGTGCGGAGGCGGCGCCCCTGGTCAGCAGCGGGGCGGGCGGGCGGCGCTCGCCGTAGGCGGTCAGGCGGCGGTGCAGCGTGCTCGCGTACACGCCGTTGAGCGCGATCAGCAGGACGAGCCCGAGCTTCACCTGGGTCAGCCCGGAGGAGAGCTGCGGCTCCAGCAGCACGCCGCTGAGCACCAGTCCGGCCAGCCCGCCCCAGACCGGGACGTGCAGCGGCGTGGTGAAGTCCACCACCTGACGCAGCGTGCGCCGGCCGAGCAGCCACTGCAGCCCGTAGTAGTCGATGGCCAGCACCGCGCCGAGGCCCACCACCAGCGACGCCAGGTGCAGGAACAGGGCCACCGTGTGCAGGGCCGGGTCGGCGTGCAGGTGGCCGGCGGTCCACGCGCTGGCGGCCCAGAGCAGGCAGACGGCCGCGATGGCGCCGCCGAGCCGCAGCCTGCGCTGGACGTCGTCCGTGACGGCGGCCGCGGCTCCCCCCGGTGCCGGGACGGTGAGGTGACGCTTGGACATGAGGGTGCTCCGCGATCGGGGGGCCAGGGCGGGGTAAGCAAGGGTAGGTTTCCCTAACTTCGTTTCGCCGTCAACTTTCGGCCACCGGGCGATCGGCTTCGGCCACGGAGCACCGGGCATCCGCGCACGCCGTCCTGCGCCGCCGCTACCCCGCACCCCCGCCACCCGGCAGGATGGGCCCATGGATCTCGGACTGAAGGACAAGGTGTACGTGGTCACCGGCGCCACGCGGGGCCTCGGCCTGGCGGCCGCCCGCGAGCTGGCCGCGGACGGCGCCCGGGTGGTGGTCAGCGGCCGGAGCAAGGAGTCCGTGGACGCCGCCGTCGCCGCACTCGACGCCCTCGGCGGCTCCGGTGCCGCACACGGCCTGGTGGCCGACAACGCCGACCCGGAGACGGCCGGCCGGCTGCTCGCCGCGGCCGTCGAACGCTTCGGCCGGCTGGACGGCGTGCTGATCAGCGTCGGCGGCCCGCAAGCGGGCCCGGTGACCACCGTCCCCGAGGAGGCCTGGCGGGACGCCTTCGAGTCGGTCTTCCTGGGCGCCCTGCGGATCGCACGCGCCGCGGCCGACGCGCTCGGCGAGGGCGGCGTGATCGGCTTCGTGCTCTCCGGCTCGGTCCGCCAGCCGATCCCCGGGCTCGGCGTCTCGAACGGCCTGCGGCCCGGCCTGGCGATGGCCGCCAAGTCGCTCGCCGACGAGCTCGGCCCACGCGGCATCCGGGTGGTCGGCCTGCTGCCGGCCCGGATCGACACCGACCGGGTGCGCGAGCTGGACACTCTCGGCGGTGACGCCGACGCCGCCCGCGCCCGGCACAGCGCGGAAATCCCGCTCGGCCGCTACGGCACCGCCGAGGAGTTCGGCAAGGTCGCCGCCTTCCTGCTCTCCCCCGCCGCCTCCTACCTGACGGGTGTGATGCTGCCGGTCGACGGCGGCGCGCTGCGCAGCCTCTGACCCGCCCGCGGTTCCCGCCGCCCCGGCGTCGCTACTGCACCCGCGGGTGCCTGCGCCGGCCGCCGCGTCTCCGGACGGCGGCGGCCGGTTTCGCCGGCACCACCCGGATCCGCAGGTCGGCGGGCAGCTCGGCCAGGCCGAGGCTGGTCCGGGCGTCGGTGCGCGGGCCGGTCTCGAAGTGCTCGACCAGGGCCGCCGGATCGCCACCGGGGGTCAGCCGGACGGTGGCGCGCAGCTTCGGGTGCCGCGGCCCGCGGATCAGCCGGACCTTGGCCCGCTCGACCTCCGGGAGCGCGGCGGTGCCGGTCTCCAGCGCCTCCTCCAGCGCCCGGCTGCGCAGTCGCAGCCGCAGCCGGGACGTGCCGGGCGTGGGGACGGCGACGGTCGTCGGGCCGCTGCGGTGGAGCTGGGCGTAGAGCCACCCGGCCGCTCCGGCCACCAGGACCGCCAGCCCGGCGATCACCGTCGGCCACCACCAGGACCGCTCCACCAAGCGGGTCCGCGAGTCGGCGCTGAGCACCGGCTGGTCCGGCGAGGTGAGCGGCCACCAGCTCGGCGGGTCCGCCCCGAGCCGCCCGTACAGGTCGAGGCCGCCGGCCAGCACCAGCACCCCGGTCGCGAGCAGCACCAGCCCGGCCACGCCGATCAGCACCCGGTTGACGGTGGTCCGCGTCATCGCTCCTCGCCTCCCCCGGCCGCACCGCCGGACGTCCCGTCGGCCGCGCCGCCGTCCGCACCGTCGGGCGTCCCGTCAGGTGCCGCGCCGGCCTTCTCCCCGGCTGCCGCATCGGCCTTCTCGCCGGCCCTTGCATCGGCCGCTGCGCCGGCCGGCTCGGCGGCCGCCCCGTCTCCCGGCACCGCGGTGGCCCCCGCCCGGCCGCGCCGGGTCCGGACGTCGAGCCGGAGCGGCCGCGCCAGCGGGACCCGCGCCAGCTCCGCCCGCAGCTGCCGCTGGACGGAGGCCGGGTCGGCCGGGCCGTCCAGGACGACCTTCACCCGGCGGCGGTTGATCCGGATCCTGAGGCGGTCGATGCCCGGCAGGCCGGCCGCGCGGTCGTCCAGCAGGGTGCCCACCCCGCCCCGGTCGACGGCCGCGGACGTGTCGCCGTGCGGGCGCAGCGGCAGCCAGCGGCGCAGCCCGGGGGCGAAGGCCAGCCAGAGCAGCCAGCCGCCGGCCAGGGTGACCGCACCGGCGCCGACCAGGACCCAGAGGTCGTCCAGGTGCCGGGCGGCCAGTTCGTCGGCGACCTCGGAGCGCCAGCGGCGTGCGGGGTGGCCGGTGCGGACGGAGATCACGTCGTAGAGCAGCGCCACGCCGAGCACCAGGACGGCGGTCGCGACCACGACCGCGGCCACCGTGCGCCGGGCGCGCAGCCGGCGCACCTTGACCGGCGCCGGCCCGGGCCCGCTCCCCGCCCCGGACCCGGGCTCGGCAGGCCGGGCCTGCGGCAGCGGGCCGGTCATCCCCCGCCCCCCGGTTCCGTCCTGCCGACCGGCCCGGCGCCCACCGCGCCGACGGTCACGCCGAGCCCCCTCTCCCCGGCACCAGCTTCTCGACGACCACCACCACCTCGCCGACGCGGGTCCCGGTCAGCCCGCTGACCTGGGCGGCGATCCGCTCGCGCAGGGCGCGGGCGAGGGCGGCGAGGTCGGCGGGGAAGGGCAGGTCGACGGCGACCCGCACGGTGACGGTGGAGCCCGGGACGGAGACCGAGACCTTCGGCGGTCCGCCGCGTTCCGCCCGGCCGTGCCAGGCCTGGGCGAGCACGTCCCGGGCGGCCCGGTCGGCGATCCGGGCGTACACCCGGTCGGCGAGGCGGAGCCGGCCGCGGGCGCCGGGTTCCCGGCGGGGGACGCCGGAGACGGGGGTGACGAGGGCCGCCATCAGCGGCGCCGGTCGCGGCCGCGCAGCAGGTCACCGAGTTCACCGAGCTCGATGTCGCCCTCCAGCAGCCGCCCGGCCACGAAGCCGACCGCGCCCAGGGCTCCCACCAGCAGGAACGCCGCGAACCCGCCGAAATAGCCGGCGAAGCCGAGAGCCATACCCACCACCAGGCCGACGATGGCCAGGTTCATCCGCTCCTCCTCGTCCTCCGCCGGTTCCCCGCCGCGCGGACGCGGCGGGGCTTCGCTACTTCAGCTTGGGCCGTTGCCCGGAGGAGAGGTTCTCCTCTTCCTCCTCCTCGACGTCCGGCTCGTCGGGGAGGTGGACGTCGTTGACCGCGATGTTGACCTCGACGACCTCCAGGCCGGTCATCCGCTCGACCGCGTCGATGATGTTCTCCCGTACCTGGCGGGCCAGTTCGGGGATCACCACGCCGTACTCGACCACCAGCGCGATGTCGATGGCGGTCTGCTTCTCGCCGACCTCGGCCTTGATGCCGCGCCCGATGCTGGACTTGGTGCCGGGCACCCGGTCGCGCATCGCGCCGAAGGTGCGGGAGAAGCCCGAGCCGAGCGCGTGGATGCCGGAGACCTCGCGGGCGGCCATCCCGGCGATCTTCTCGACCACGCCGACGGCCAGCGCGGTGCGGCCGCGCTCGGCCGACTGCCGGCTGCTCTCGCTGCTGGAGGGGGTGCCGGCGGTCGAGGGGTTCTTGTGCAGGGCGGAGGGCGTCGGAGTGTCAGGCATGGGTGCTTCTCCCGTTCGTACGGCTCCAGCTATATCGCAAATCCCTCCAACTCTGGCATTTCGCCACGATTCCCGCCCCCGGAGCTCCGCCCGTCACACCCCGGTGCGGCCGGGAACGCCGGAGGCCCGGCTCGCGGGGACACACCCCCGCGAACCGGGCCTCCGGCGGAAGCGGCCGGTCAGTCGCCGATGCCGGCCAGGTCGCGCAGCCGGCGGGCCTGCGCCACCCGTTCGGCCGAACGCTGCTCGTCGTAGGAGCGGCCGCCCGCCCCCTGGAGCAGCGCCTTGGTCTCGATGACGGCGCTGCGCGGCGCGGCCAGCAGCGCGGCGGCGAGGTCACGGGCGGCGCCGTCCAGCTCGGCGGCGGGGACGGCCAGGTTCGCCAGGCCGGTGGCGGCGGCCTCCTCGGCGCCGACCCAGCGGCCGGTGGCGCAGATCTCCAGCGCGCGGGCGTAGCCGACCAGGTCGGTGAGCGGCTTGGTGCCGGCCAGGTCGGGGACGAGGCCGAGCGAGGTCTCCTTCATGGAGAACTGCACGTCGTCGGCGACGACGCGCAGGTCGCAGCCGAGCGCGAGCTGGAAGCCGGCGCCGACGGCGTGGCCCTGGACGGCCGCGACGGAGACCAGGTCGGGGCGGCGCCACCAGGTGAAGGCCTCCTGGTAGGAGGCGATGGTGTCGTCGAGGTCCTTGTCCTCGGCGGCGGCGAGCTGGAGGAAGGTGATCTCGCCGGGGATGCCCTCCGCGGTGAACATCGCGCGGTCCAGGCCGGCCGAGAACGAGACGCCCTCGGCGCGCAGCAGGACCACCCGGACGGCGCCGGGCAGTTCGCGGCCGGCGGCGGCCAGCGCGCGCCACATCGCGGGCGACTGGGCGTTGCGCCGCTTGGGCTGACAGAGGGTGACGACGGCGAGCTCGCCGTCGATCTCCAGGCGGACGCCGTCCTGCTCCCAGCTCGGGGCCTGCGGGTCGGTGGCGGGGGCGGTCATGCGGGGACCTCCGGTGGCGGGGGACTTGGCTACCGGAGAGTAACAAACCTGGGCGCGCAGCGGCAGGGCGGCGGCGCACACCGTCACGGGAGAGAAGGCGGAAGAGAAGGGGGAAGGCCCGCCGGGAACAGCGGCGGGCATGACGATCGGCGGCCGGTTCGCACGGGCCGGGGGCGGACGATCAACAGTCGCCTCCCCGGTCGGCGCCCTGCCGCCGAGTCATCCGTCGATTGACTGACGGACCGTCAGGAGCTTGCTCCAGCAGTAGCTTTGTTCTTGCCCCGCGTGGCACCACCGCGGCCCCGGAGGATCACTCCGGACTCGCTCAGCATCCGGTGCACGAAGCCGTACGAGCGGCCGGTCTCCTCCGCGAGAGCGCGAATGCTCGCCCCGGAGTCGTACTTCTTCTTGAGATCGGCCGCGAGCTTCTCACGCGCGGCACCGGTCACCCGGCTGCCCTTTTTCAGAGTCTCGGCCACCCGTGCCTCCTCGTAGCGTTGCTCGGTCAGATTCCCATGATCACCCATCCACAGCGTCCTGGCCACCCATTCGACAAGGTCGATGTCGGGAATGCGTGGTCCGCCGGTGGTGATCAGAGCGCACAAGGGCGCTCACGCAGAGTGCACGCCCCCGGAGGGATTGCGCCGTCCGCCGCGAAGTGGCTGATCAGCAGCGTCGGCCCGACCACGATCGAGTGGCGGGCCGACGGAAGCTCCTCAAACGGAATCCGGGACCTCTTCATTCCCGGACACGCCGTAAGGACTAGTTTTTCTGGTCCGAAAAGGGGACCGGGCGTCTAGTTCGCTCAGGCGAGCGAGACCAGATCGGCGTAGGCCGGGCTCCAGAGGTCCTCCACGCCGTCCGGCAGCAGGATGATCCGCTCCGGCTGGAGCGCGTCGACGGCGCCCTCGTCGTGGGTGACCAGCACGACCGCGCCGCTGAACTCGCGCAGCGCCCCGAGGATCTCCTCGCGGCTGGCCGGGTCGAGGTTGTTGGTGGGCTCGTCGAGCAGCAGCACGTTGGCACTGGAGACCACCAGCGAGGCCAGCGCGAGCCGGGTCTTCTCGCCACCGGAGAGCACCCCGGCCGGCTTGTCGACGTCGTCGCCGGAGAACAGGAAGGAACCGAGGATCTTCCGGATCTGCACCAGGTCGGTGTCGGGCGCCGAGGAGCGCATGTTCTCCAGCACCGTGCGGTCCGGGTCCAGGGTCTCGTGCTCCTGGGCGTAGTAGCCGATCTTCAGGCCGTGGCCCGGGATCACCTCGCCGGTGTCCGGCGCCTCCACCCCCGCCAGCATCCGCAGCAGGGTGGTCTTGCCGGCGCCGTTGAGGCCCAGCACGACGACCCGCGAGCCGCGGTCGATCGCCAGGTCCACGCCGGCGAAGATCTCCAGCGAACCGTAGGACTTGGAGAGGTCGCTGGCGGTCAGCGGGGTCTTGCCGCACGGGGCCGGGTCCGGGAAGCGCAGCTTGGCGACCTTGTCGCTCTGGCGGACCTGCTCCAGGCCGGAGAGCAGCTTCTCGGCGCGGCGGGCCATGTTCTGCGCGGCCACCGTCTTGGTCGCCTTGGCGCGCATCTTGTCCGCCTGCGCGTTCAGCGTGGCGGCCTTCTTCTCGGCGTTGGCCCGCTCGCGCTTGCGGCGCTTCTCGTCGTCCTCGCGCTGCTGCTGGTACTGCTTCCAGCCCATGTTGTAGACGTCGATCGCGGAGCGGTTGGCGTCCAGGTAGAACACCTTGTTGACGACCGTCTCGACCAGGTCGACATCGTGCGAGATGACGATGAAGCCGCCCTTGTACGTCTTCAGGAAGTCCCGCAGCCAGGCGATCGAGTCGGCGTCGAGGTGGTTGGTGGGCTCGTCGAGCAGCAGCACGTCGGAGTCGGAGAAGAGGATCCGGGCCAGCTCGACGCGGCGGCGCTGACCACCGGAGAGGGTGTGCAGCTGCTGGCCGAGGATGCGGTCCGGCAGGCCCAGCGCGGCGGCGATCGTGGCGGCCTCGGCCTCGGCGGCGTACCCGCCCTTGGTGAGGAACTCGGTCTCCAGCCGGGCGTACTTCTTCATCGCCTGGTCCCGGGTGGCGCCCTTGCCGTTGGCCATCCGGTCCTCGTTCTCGCGCATCTTCTTCAGCACGGTGTCGAGGCCGCGGGCGGAGAGGATGCGGTCCTTGGCGAGGACGTCGAGGTCGCCGGTCCGCGGGTCCTGCGGGAGGTAGCCGACCTCGCCGGAGCGGGTCACCGTGCCGGCGGCCGGCAGGCCCTCGCCGGCCAGCACCTTGGTGAGCGTGGTCTTGCCGGCGCCGTTGCGCCCGACCAGGCCGATCCGGTCACCGGGGGCGACCTTGAAGCTGGCGGACTCGATCAGGATCCGGGCACCGGCGCGCAGCTCGAGGGCGTTGGCGGAAATCATGGCTGGGAACTACTCCTGGGACGTGGGCGGGCGCCCGGGCGGAGCCCGGGTCCGGGGCGGCGGAAGGGGCGTCGTCGGTGGACCGGCAGACCGCTCGGGGCGGCGCGCCGCTCGTCCGCTAGTGCCCGGAGAGAACAGCCATCGCGGCAAGTCTACCGGGCCCCGCGAGGAGGCCCGGAGGAATTACCGGCCGGGGGTACCGGCCGGGGCCGGGGCCGGGCAGGCCTACGGCTGGGGCGTGCCCTCCGGGGCCTCCGCACAGGTGCCCTGCGGGCGGACGGCGGCGAAGGGCTCGGCCGGGCTGCCGCAGGCCGACTCGGGGGCGGCGGCCTTGGTGTCGAACACCTTGGGGGTGACGATCGGACCGTCCGAGATCAGCACCCGGCGGCCGTCCAGCGCCTTCAGCGAGACCCCCGGACCGGCGTTCAGCGCCCAGCCGGTGCTGTCCAGCCGGTACCCGGAGATGCCGCCGGAGACCGCCAGGCCGCTGCTGTTGGTGCAGCTGCGCGGCACCAGCACCGCGAAGTCGGTGCCGACGGTGCGCATCGGGTCGTAGACGCAGTTGCCGGGCGGCTTGGAGTTGTAGCGCAGGTCGCCGTCGGCGTCGCGGAAGCCCATGGTCAGGTTGGGGGTGACCACCGCCACCCAGGGCGCGGACTGCCCGACGGTGCGCAGGGCCGCGGACGCGCGCTCCTGCGCCAGCTGCTTGCGCTGCTCGTCGGTGCGCTTGTCGGCGCCCGGCTCGCCGTCGCCGCGCAGCCAGTCCGCCAGGCCGGGCACGGCACGGTGCCAGCGCACCTCGTGGTCACCCGGCCGCACCGAGGTGACCAGGCCGTCGTCCCAGACCACCACGGCGCTCTCGCCCGCCATCGCCAGGTAGAGCGCGGTGGCGCCCTCACGGCGGTAGGACCAGGCGTACTCGCCGGTCGCGCGGTGGTACGCCTCCAGACCGGGGCCGACCTTCAGCTCCAGGTCGGCCGCGCTCAGCGTCTGCGCGTCGACCGGGCTGGCGCCCGCCGCACCCGGCTCGGCCACCCGGTCCCCGAACGGCACCGGCTTGTTGGCGTGCGCGGCCGCGCCCGCCACAAGGACCAGCAGCACCGCCAGGGCAGGGAGGATCGATCGGGGGGTGAGGACACGCAGCGGCTTCCAGGACACGGGCGGAGCGTACCTTTCACCACCCGTACGAGTCAGCCGGACCCGGCCGCCCGTCCGAACGGCGGGACCGTGGATGGCCGGATCGCGCCCCTCCTCCCGACCCGCCCGCCGACCTGCGCCGTCGGGCCGGCAGCGGTTCCGGACGGCCGCCGCGGTAGGGCGCCAAAGGCGGTCCGGACTGTTACAGAGGTGATACACGGCACATGGCGGCGGACGGCGTTCGAATATCGCCCACTTTAGGGTGACATTCGGCTTTTCCGACGCTCGCCGGGCCTACTGTCTGCGAGCGGGGCACCACGGTCCGTCCGGCCGGCCCCGTTCTGCGATGCCCGGAGGAGAGACCATGCGAATCGGCCGCCTGACGCTGGCCGCCGCCGCCCTGCTGCTGCTGACCACCGCCGGCGTCCCCGCCGGGACGCCGCTCAGCCAGACCGAGCGGCACACCCTCTCCTCCGACGCGCTCCTCCCCCGCGGCGCCGCACCCCGGCCGGTCGTCCAGCGCCCGCAGCACGAGCCGCCGTTCGGCGCCTTCGTCGGCTCCTGGGACACGTACATCCCGCAGCTCGGGCAGTACGCCCAGTGGCTGAACAACGCCAACCTGCAGGTCGGCCACACCTACCTGGCCGGCAACCACTGGACCGACATCGAGGGCGACCCGGTCGTGCTCGGCCTGTGGTCGCAGTGGCGGCTCGCCGACCCGTCCCGGATGCTGATCCTCGGCGTGCCGATGCTGGTGCCCAACGAGGCCGGCGTGCCGGACGCCGAGGTCGCCCGGCTGCTCGCCCAGGGCGCGCGCGGGGACTTCGACCGGCACTTCCTCAAGCTCGCCCACCGGCTGGTCGCCCTGGGCGGGGCGGACACCGTGCTCACCCTCGGCTGGGAGATGAACGGCGTCACCTACACCCACCGCTGCAAGCCCGACCCGGCGGCGTGGAAGGCGTACTGGCGGCGGATCGTCTCGGTGATGCGCTCGGTGCCCGGGCAGCGGTTCCGTTTCGACTTCACCCCGAACCGGGGGGTGGACGCCATCCCGTGGACCAGGTGCTACCCCGGCGACGACGTCGTCGACATCATCGGCATGGACAACTACGACCAGCCGGCCGGCGCCACCTTCGACGACTACGTGCGCGAGCCGTACGGGCTCCAGGACCAGGTGGAGTTCGCGGCCAAGCACGGCAAGCCGGTCTCGTACCCGGAGTGGGGGCTGTTCCGGAACGGGGACAACCCGGAGTTCGTGCAGCGGATGGTGGACTGGATGCGCACCCACGACACCAGTTACCAGACCGTCACCGACTACTGCCCGCACGGCTTCTGGCAGTGCGGGCAGAACCCGCGCTCCAGCACCAGGTTCAGGCAGCTGATGGCCGGGTCCAAGGGGGCCCCGGCCACCGTGCCGCCGGCACCGGTGGTGCCGGCGGTGCCGGTGGTGCCCGCTCCGGCGATCCCGCCGACGGTGTCCGCGTCCCCCTCCGCCTCCCCGGCGGCGCCGACCGCGTCGCCGTCGGCGGCCCCCTCGCCGAGCCCGTCCGAGGGCGGCCGGCCGGCCCGGCGCTGAGCCCGGGGCCGGGCCGGTCCCGCGCGCCGGACGGGGTCAGCTGCGACGGCGGGCCAGCAGCACCTGCTTGAGCCCCGGCAACCGGGCGTCCAGCACGTGCACCGCGGCCTGCCGGGCCCGCACCGTTCCGGCCCGGGCGGCTGCGGCCGGGGCCGGCCCGCGCGGGCCGAACAGCAGCCGCTGGTTCGGCAGCCGGTCCGGCCGCCACCGCTGCTTGTACGGCTCCTGACCGCGCAGCAGGCCTATCACCGGGATGCCCGCCGCCACCGTCTCCTCCAGCGCCGCACCGAACAGCAGCCCGGCGATGTCCAGCCGCTCGCGCAGACCCGGATGCGCGCCGTACAGGTAGAGGCCGCTGAAGGACGGGCAGAGCAGCAGCACGTTCACCGCGACCAGCTCGCCGTCCAGCCGGAACTGGTGGACGGCCGCCCGGCCGGTGGCGACCAGGCCGGTGGTGGAGTCGGCCAGGTGCCGGGCGAACCGCTCGGTGCGGTGCTCCGGGGTGACGCCGCGCTCCTGCCACTGCAGGAAGTGCAGCCGGAGCAGGCCGGCCAGCGCCTCGGGCACCTCCTCCGGGGGCGTCGAGCGCACCTCGACCCCGGCCTCGGCGATCTTGCGCAGCTTCACCCGGTTGCGCTGGGCGGTCTTGCCCCTGAGCCGCTTGAGCAGCTCGTCCATCGGGACCCCGGGCAGGTACTGGCAGAGCGAGTCGGCGAAGCGGCTCCGACGACCGGGCCACTGCTCGAACACCCGCTGCACGGCCGCCTCGGGGTGCACCTCGCGCAGCTCCAGGCTGTGCCAGGGGCGGGTCAGCGGGAGCGCGGCGGCGAACTCGGCGGCGGCACGGTCCGCGCAGGAGTCGTCGAGCAGGATGTCGGTGAAGTCGATCAGCCCGTCGCCGAGCCCGGTCAGGCCGCCGAGCGGACCGCCGCGCCGTCGGAACGCGCCCGCGCCGACCAGCCGCCCGTCCCGGCGGACGAGCAGCACGTGCAGCCCGCCCGGGCGCCCGTACTGGCGCCACCAGGAGGCCTGCCAGGCGGCGGACTGGAAGAAGGTGGCCGTCCGGCAGCGGGTGACCAGGTCCTCCCACTCCTCGGCGAGGGTGTCGAGGGCGTCGTCCTCCCGGCGCAGCTCGGTGGTCCAGCGCGGGGGGCCGGCCTGGGCGGGGAGGCCGGTGGCCGGGGCGGCCGGGGTGGTCATCGACCGCTCCCGGCGGCGCTCTTCCCCGCCTTCTCCGGCCCGGCGGACTTCTCCGGTCCCGCGGCCGTCTCGCCCTTCCCGGGCGTCTCCGCCTTCCCGTTCCTCGCCGCCGGGGTCCTCGTCGCCGGAGTCTTCGCCAAGGCGGCCGCCGCGGCTGCGACGGCTGCGGCGGGCGGGGCGTCGTCCCGGGCCCGGTCCTCCTCGGTGCGCAGGCGCGGGGTGACCGCTTCGGGCGCGGCCGCAGCCTCCGGCCCGGACCCGCCCCGCCGACGGGTCATCATCACCAGCGCGCCGATCAGCAGGCCGGCCGCGCCGCCGACCGCGACGTCCAGCTGGGCGGAGGGGGTGGTCGGCTCGTCCGGCTCGGCCGCGGGGGCCAGCGGGACCAGCCGGACGCCGGTCTCCCTGCTGCTGGCGTTGGCGAAGGACACCAGCGAGCGGGCCACCGCGTCGGCGGCCTCGACCGCCTCCTCCGGCCGGCCGCCGGTGCCGGTGATCTCGATCATCGGGGCGTCCGGCGAGGTGGTGCCGTGCACCAGCGCCTCCAGCCGGGCACGGGTGTGCCCGGTGTCGGCGGCGGCCGCCGCGAGAACCTGCGGCTGGCCGGCCAGCCGGCCGTACGCCTGGGCGAAGTTGACCGCGGTGGCGCTCTCCCCCGGGTTCTGCGGCACCACGACCACGTAGGAGTTGGCGGCGTACGAGGGCTCGGCCACCGCGGCGTACCCGCCGCCGCCGGCGGCACCCAGCGGCACCGCGAGGACCACCGGCCACCAGCGGCGGACCAGGCTGCGGGCGCTTCGGCGCGGTTCGGACATGGGGTGCTCCTTGGATATGCGGGCCCGGCTGCGGCGGCCGCCCGGTCGGCGGCTCAAGCGCGGGCCAGGCGGTCGTAGAGGGCGCCGAGGTCGGCGGCCACCCGGGCGATGTCGTAGTGGCCGACGGCCGGGGGCCGGGGCAGCGGGTCGGTGCTGTGGTCGTTGAGGTGGCGCAGCTCGCGCAGCGCGGTGGTGTAGGCGGCGGCGTCGGAGGGGATCCGGCGGGCCTGCGGGGCGGCGGAGGGCGGCAGTTCGTCCAGGGCCGGACAGGCGCTGTGGCGGACCGGCAGGCCGGCCGCGAGGCCCTCCAGGACGCCCAGGCCGAAGGTCTCCTCGGTCGAGGGGGCGGCCAGCACGTCCAGGGCGGTGAGGAGGTCGGGGACGTCGTCGCGCTCGCCGGTGAGCACCAGGCGGTCCCGGACGCCGAGTTCGACGGCCCGCCGCTCCAGGGCGGCGCGTTCGGGGCCGTCCCCGACCAGGACCAGGCGGGCGGCCCGGTCCAGCCCGGCCAGCGCCTCCAGCAGGACGTCGAAGCGCTTGCCGGGGACCAGCCGGCCGACCCCGCCGATCACCCAGCCGTCCGGCGGCAGGCCGAGTCCGGCCCGCATCCGGGCGCGGGTGGCGGCCCGGTCGGCGTCCGCACGGTGGTGGCGGGCGGTGTCGATGCCGTTGGGGATCAGCTCGACCCGGGCCGGCGGGACTCCCCAGGAGTGCAGGGTCTGGGCGACCTGGCGGGAGACCGCGACGGTGGTGGTGCCGAGGCGTTCGGCGGCCAGGTAGAGGCCCTTGACGCCCCGGGTGACCGGGCGGCCCTCGATCACCCCGGCGTGCAGCGAGTGCTCGGTGCTCACCACGGCCCGGACCCCGGCGAGCCGGGCGGCCAGCCGCCCGTACAGCTGGGCCCGGAAGAGGTGGGTGTGGACCACGTCGTAGCGGCCGGCCCGGACCAGCCGGACCAGCCGCGGCAGCGCGCCGACGTCCCGGTTGCCGCGCATGGCGAGGTGGTGGACGGTGACCCCCTCGGCGCGGAGCGCGGCGGCCACCGTGCCGGGGTTGGTCAGCGCGGCCACCTCGCAGTGCTGGTGCGCGGGCAGGTGCCGCAGCAGCAGCTGGAGTTGGCGCTCGGCGCCGCCGGAGGCGAGGCCGGTGACGATGTGCAGCACTCTCACCGGGCGGACCTCCGGTGCTGCGCGGCGAGGCGGTGGCGGCGCAGCTCGGTGACGGTGTCGCGGAGGCGGTGCCGGCCGCGCTTGGCCCGCAGCCGCCAGGCGCCGTCGCGGTCGCCGACGTAGCAGCGGGGCAGGGCGTAGCGGCCGGTCAGCGGCGAGTGGGCGATGGCGCAGGCGTAGTCGTAGCCGGCGTCCCGGACGGCGAGGGTGGCGGGCAGGTCGACCGCCCCGTACGGGTAGCAGAAGCCGGTGACCGGGCCGCCGGCCACCTCCTCCAGCGCCCGGCGGCTCTCCCGGGTCTGGGTGGCGAGGACGTCGGCGGGCAGCCCGGGGAGGGACCGGTGACCGAGGCCGTGCGAGCCGATCTCCCAGCCGGCGGCGGCGAGTTCGGTGACCTCCTGGACGGTGAGCAGCTTCTTGCGCGGGCCCTCCGCGTCCCAGTCGTTGTCCCGGCCGAGCAGGTCGGCGACGACGTAGGCGGTCGCGGTGAAGCCGTAGGCCTGGAGGATCGGTACGGCGTAGCGGGCGAAGTCGGCGTAGCCGTCGTCGAAGGTGAGGCCGACCAGCCGGTCGTCCTTCCCGGCGGCCCGGGCGCGCATCAGTTCGCGGACGGAGACGCCGCGCCGGCCGCGCCGGTGCAGCCAGGCGATCTGCTCGGCGAACCGCTCGGGGCTGACGGTCAGCTGGTAGGGGTCGTGCTCCTCGACGGCCACCGAGTGGTACATCAGGATCCACGGCGAGGTGGTCTCCGGGCCCGGGAGGCCGGCGGTGGGGCGGCGGCTTCTGGGCAGCCGTGCCTGGGGGCGGCCGACGCCGGCGCGTGGAGCGTCGGCGTGCACGCCTGCGGCCGCCGCGACGGCGGAGCGGCGGACGCCCGCCAGGACCGAACGGACAGGACCCCGTTCATCCATGGGGAAGGTTCCCTTCATCGGCAACGGGTGACGGGCCCAGGGCCCGGACGGCGGCGAGGACGGGGCCGCGCACCTCGCGGGCACCGAGGCCGGTGCCGAGGGCGGCGAAGGCCAGGGCCACGGTGGCGCCCCCGAGCAGGGTGGAGAGCAGGGGGTCGGCGGGGAGTCCGGCCGCGGGGGTGCCGAGGGCGACCGCGCCGGCGGCGGCCGCCAGCAGCCGGGCGTGGCCGCCGAGGACCTTGCGCAGGCGCAGCGCGATGCCGCGCAGCACCAGGCCGCGCAGCAGCAGGGCGGCGGTGGTGGTGATGCCGGCCGCGTTGCCGGCGGCCAGGCCGAGGGCGCCGAAGCGCGGTGTGGCGAGCAGGCCGACGGCGGCGGTGACGCCCAGGCCGACCGCCATGGCGGCGACCGGGTACCAGTCGAGCAGCCGCCGGCCGCCGTCGTCGCCGTCCGGGTCGCCGGCCCGGCGGACCACCGGGCGGAGCGAGAAGTACGGGCGGATCATCACGCCGATCAGGGCCTGGGCGGGCAGGCCGAAGCTGTAGACGCGGATGACGGCGGCGGTGGCGGCGGTGTCCTGCGGGCCGAAGGCGCCGCGCTGGAAGAGCAGGGCGACCACCGAGGGGGCGCAGGCGAGCAGGAAGGCGGTGCCGAGCAGGACGAGCGCGGCGCCCTGGCCGAGGTCCTTCTCGACCCGGTCGCGGGCGGCGTCGAGGTCCCCGGCCGCGAGGGCGCGGGCGACCAGCGGGAAGGTCACGGTGACCAGCAGGATGGCCACGGTCATGGCCAGTTGGGAGACCTTGGCGGCGTAGTTGAGGTGCGAGATGCTGCCCGGCGGCAGTGCGGAGCCCAGGTACCGCTCGATGAAGACCTGTGCCTGGCGGGTCAGGGTGAAGGCGACCACCGGGAGGACGGCCAGCGGGATCAGCACCAGGCCCTGGCCGGCCAGCGGGGACCGGGACGCCGCGCGGCCCCGGCGCAGCAGACGGCCGGTCGGCACGGCCACGACGGCCGCCAGCAGCAGGCTGCCGGCGGCGACCCCGATCGCGGCCGCCTTCACCCCGAGCCGGTCGTGGCCGGTGAGCAGCGCGACCAGGATGGTGAGGTTGTACGCCACGTAGATCCCGGCCGGGGCGGTGAAGCTGTGGTGGGCGCGCAGGGCGGCGCCGAGGTACCCGGCGAGGCCGAACGGCACGATGGTGAGCGCGGTGATCCTGGTGCAGGCGACGGCGAGGTCCGGGTCGGCGAGGCCGGGGGCGAGCAGCCCGACGAACCAGGGGGCGCCGAGGGCGACGCCGAGGGTGACGGCGCACAGCACCAGCAGCAGCCGGGGCAGCGTGGCGCGGGCCAACTGCCGTACCGGGTCGGGTCCGTCGGGCCGTTCCTCGCGCAGGACCAGGGCGAGGCTGAAGGCGGGGACCATCAGGAACGCCATGCAGTCCTCGATCAGCAGCGGCGCCGCCGTCTCCGGGACGGTCCAGGCGACCAGGAAGGCGTCGGTGCCCTGGTCGGCGCCGAAGAAGGTGGCGAGCAGGAGGTCGCGGAGCAGGCCGAGGGCGGAGCCGGCCGCGGTGAGCACGGCGGTGACGCCGAAGGCCTTGGCGACGAAGCCGTGCCGGGGGCCGGCCGGCACGGACCCGCCGGCCGGTGCGCTGCGGGGGGCGGGCAGGGCGGGGGCGAGCGAGGCGGGCGGTTCGGTGGTCATCGGGCGGGCGCCTTCCGGCTCCCGCTGCCGGTGCCCGGGCCGCCGGGGCGGGCCTGCGCGGCGCGGGCGGCCAGGCCGAGGACGACGGAGGTGAGCACGGTGGTGGTTCCGCCGATGTCCGCGTACAGGAAGTCGACCAGGACCCAGACGAGCAGGGCGAGGGCGGCGAGGCCGGGGCCGGTGGCGCGGCGGAGGCAGCCGAGCAGCAGGCCGAGGAAGAGCAGGGCGTAGGCGACGATGCCGATCAGGCCCTGCTCGCTGAGGACGAGGAAGTACATGTTGTGCGGGGAGAGCAGCGGTTCGCGCTGGAAGCCGATGGTGGCGTCCGCGGCGTCGCTGCCGGAGGAGAGCCGCAACGGGGCGTGGCTGTCGCGCAGTTGCTGGAAGGCCTTGGGGCCGGCGCCGGCGACCGGGTGGTCCTGCCAGATGCGCTCGGCGGTGGCCCACAGGTCGTAGCGGTCGGAGACGGACTGGTCGGGTGCGGCGGAGACCGAGCCGATCGAGCTGAGCCGGTCGGTGACGCCGGAGGCGCCGAGGCCGAGGCCGCCGACCAGGACGACGGCGGCGGCCAGGCCGAGGACGGCGCTGCGGACGGCGAGCCGGGCGTCGGCGCGCAGCAGCAGGACGGCGGCGGCGGCGCCGGTGGCGATCCAGCTGCCGCGGCTGAAGGACACCGCGAGCGGGAAGGCGAGGAAGGCGGCGGCCGCGTACATGGCGCGCCGGAGCCGGGCGTCGCCGCCGGGCCCCCGCTCGCCGAGGGCGAGGGCCAGCGCCGCGAGCAGGCCGTAGGCGACCACGGTGGACATCGCCATGACGTCGAGCGCGCCGAAGGTGCCGACCGCGCGGACCGGCTGCCCGGCGTAGGAGGCGCCGGTCCGGGTGAGGTACTGGTGGGCGCCGACCGCGCCCTCGACCAGGGCGGCGGCGACGAAGGAGCCGAGGACCAGCCGCTGGTCGGTGCGGTCGCGCAACGCGCAGAGGACGGCGGCCGGCACCAGGACGAAGACCTGGGTGAGCCGGACGAAGCCGGTGACGCTGGCGGCCGGATCGATGGAGCCGATGGTGGCGACGGCCGCGGCAACCACGACCGCGCCGAACCGGACGGCGCCGGTGCGGCCGATCGCCGGGGTGCGGCCGCGCAGCAGGTTCACCGCGGTGAGCGCGACCAGGGCCAGCGAGGCGAGGTCGGCGGCGGTGACGTGGACGGCGGCGGTGACGTCCTTCTCCCCGGTGGGAACGCAGACCAGCAGGACGGTCGCGGCCGCGAGCAGGCTGGGCCGTTCCAGCGGTGCCGTCCACGCCCGGCGTAAGGCCCGGCCGGGGTGGGGGACGGCGGAGAGGGTGAGGGCCACGCCGGGTCAGCTCCCGTCCGGGTGGAGCATCAGGGCCGCGGTGCGGCACAGGATCTTGACGTCCTGCCAGAGGCTCCAGCTCTCGATGTAGCGGTTGTCGAAGCGGGCCCGGTCCTCGATCGAGGTGTCCCCGCGCAGGCCGTTGACCTGGGCGAGGCCGGTGAGGCCGACCGGGACGCGGTGGCGGTCCGCGTACTCGGGGTAGGCCTGGCTGAACCGCATGACGAAGTAGGGGCGTTCGGGGCGCGGGCCGACCAGGCTCATGTCGCCGCGCAGGACGTTCCACAGCTGGGGCAGCTCGTCCAGGGAGCTGCGGCGCAGCAGCCTGCCGACGGCACCCATCCGGTGGTCCTGGGCGATGTTCCAGCGGGTCGCCGACTCGTGTTCGTTGCTGGGGCGCAGGGTGCGGAACTTGAGGACGGTGAAGACCCGGCCGTCGAGCCCGGTGCGCTGCTGGCGGAAGAGCACGCCGGGGCCGGTGTCGAAGCGGACGGCGAGTGCGCAGAGGGCGAGGACGGGGGCGAGCAGGAGCAGGCCGAGGCCGGCCGCGGCGATGTCGAGGGCGCGCTTGGCGGCCCAGCCGGAGCGGCGCATGGCCGGCCGGCCGACCTGCAGGCAGGGGAAGCCCCAGAGGTGGTCGCCGCCGGCGAAGCGGCCGGTCTCCAGCGAGCCGTACTCGCGCAGGGCGGGGACCAGCCAGACCTGGCAGCCGAGCCGGGCGGCGTCGCGCAGGGCGGCGGCGGTCTCGGCCTCGTCGGCGGCGCCGGCCGTGGCGACCACGTGGTGGATCCGGTGGCGGCGGATCTCGCGCTCCAGCACCTCGCGGCCGCCGAGCACCGGCAGGTCGGTGTCGCCGGCCAGCAGCGGCGGGTCGGGGTCGAGGAAGCCGACCGGGCGCATGCCGTACTCGCCGCGCTCGCTGAGGGCGGCGGCGACCCGCCGGCCGAGCCGGCCGGCACCGAGCACCAGGACGGGGCTGGGGCGGCTGCGGCGGACCCGGCGGACCAGGTGGTAGAGCACGGCGCGGCCGCAGACGGCGAGCAGCAGCTGGGCGCCGAGCAGGACGCTCAGCCGGGCCGGGGTGGCGGGGCCGCAGTCGGGCCAGCGGCCGTCGAGGCAGCCGGCCAGGGTGACCGCGAAGGCGGTGGCGACGACGGCCCGGACGGTCAGCGCGGGGAGTTCGTCGAGGACGGAGAGGGTGAGCCGGGTGCGGTAGAGACCGGCGGCGAGGTTGAGCACGAGCAGCAGCGGCAGCAGGGCGGCCACGCCGACCAGCGGCTCGACCCGCACCGCCGGGTCGAGCACGCGGTTGGCGATGCCCGTGGCGGTGCAGAGGGCGACGGCGTCGACCGCGGCCAGCGCGACGGGCAGGACCAGCCGGGAGCGGACGGGCCGGCGGTGGCGGCGGGCCGGCGGGGCACTGCGGGTCTGGGCGGTGCGGGCCGGGCGGTCGAGCAGCCCCGTGCCGGGCCGCCGCGGGCCGGACAGGGGCCGGCCGGGCCGTGGCACGCTGTCGTGGTCAATGGTCATCAGCGCACGTACTCCCCTGCTGTGTGCCCGGGGCGACGGCCTCCCGGCGCGGTTGGCCCGGGGCGGCCGTCCCGGCCCGGTGGGCTCGGTCCTGACAGCACCTGCTGCCGCTGGCGGCTTTCGGCTTTCTCGCGAATTCCCGGCGTGAAATCGAAACGATGCAGGCGAAATCAGACATTACCGAACGTGAACTGGTATGCCGGAAGTCGACTTGCCATTTCATTCCAGCCGCCCATTAATAGGTATTTCTGATTTCAGGCCTCACCCACAACCGGTTGAGGGTGCGAATACGACAGCGCCAGAGCGACCGGCATCCACGGCATGTGAAACGATCAGATCCGCTGCGGGACACGGGCACGGCGCCGTCCGGCCGCCGGGCCGGCCCCCAAGAGGTCCCGGTAGAGCGCGTCCACCTGTTCGACCACCGACCGCACGTCATGGCGGGCCGCGGCATGGTCACGCAGGCGCGAACCGCGTCGCTCGCACTCGATCGGATCGGACAGCGCTTCGGCCATTCGGGTGGCGAGTGCAGCGGAATCCTCGGGCGGCACCACGGCGCGGTCCCGTTCGGCCGGCGGAAGGCATTCACGGGCCCCGGGTACGTCGGTCAGCAGCACCGGACGGCCCGCCGCCATCGCCTCCAGCGGGGCCAGCGCCATCCCCTCCCAGCGCGAGGGCAGCACCACCAGGTCGGCCGCGGCCAGCCACGGCCGCGGGTCGGGGACGTCGCCGGCCAGCCGGACCCGGGACGGCTCGGCGGACTCCCGTACGGTGTCGGCCAGCCGGGCCGCGTCCGGCCCGCCGCCGACCAGCGCCAGCCGGGCCTGCGGCACCCGGCGCAGCACCTCGGGCCAGGCGGCCAGCAGCACGTCCTGGCCCTTCTGGCGGCAGAGCCGGCCCACGCAGACGGCCAGCGGGGCGTCCAGGTCCAGCCCGAGCGCGATCCGGGCGGCCCGCCGCTCGGCCGGGGCGTAGTGCCGGACGTCGACGCCGTTGGGCACCACCGCCCAGTCGGCGTGCAGGCCGGCCGCGACGCCGTCGGCCCGCTCCTGGACGCTGACGCAGAGCAGCCGGTGCGCCCAGCGGGTCGCGTAGCGCTCCCAGCGCAGGGTGGCGGCGGCCAGCGCGCCGTCGACCGCGGCGAACGACCAGGCGTGCGGCTGGAAGACGGTCGGCACCGCGCCCCGGACGGCCAGCCGGCCGGCCAGCCCGGCCTTGGCGCTGTGCAGGTGGACCATGTCGGGCGCGGCGGCCCGGACGATCCGGCGCAGCCGCCACGCCTCGGCGGCGGTGGCCGGGCCGGGCGAACGGTGGGCCGGCCAGTCCCGGACCAGCGCGCCGGCCGCGGCGGCCTCCTCGGCCAGCCGGCCGCCGCGCGGACAGGCGACCAGCACCCGGTGGCCGGCCTCGCGCTGGCCGCGGACCAGGTCGACGACGACGCGGGCGACTCCGCCGTCGACGGGCTGCGAAATGTGAAGGATCGTCATATGCACGGCGGCGAGCCTAGGGTGGCTCCGCCGCGCCGGGCGCCCGCCGTCACCCTCAGGTGGCGGCCGTCCACCCGTACGGTTTGCCGCTCGTACGGGTGGGCGACCCGATCGAATCCCCGGTCGAGCCGGGGGCGCCTCCCCGGGTCGGGTCGGCGCACCCCGGCGGACCTCAGCGGACCTCGTCGGCCAGGTTGGCCAGCACCTGGTCGTGGATCCGGTTCAGGCCCTTCGGGGCGAAGGTCCGCTCGAAGAAGCCGCCGATGCCGCCGGCCCCCTGCCAGGTGGCCGAGACGGTGACCTTGGACCGGCCCTCGCCGACCGCCGAGACCGTCCAGGTGATCACCATGCTGGAGTTGGCGTCCTTCTCCACCAGCCGGTCCGGGGTGGGCGCCGAGACGGTGAACAGGCAGTCCCGGACCCGCTTCTCGGTGGCCTGGAGCTTCCAGTGCACCTGGGTGCCCGCCCCGGTGCCGCCGGCCCGGACCTCGTACTCGCTGTACTGCGCGGGCAGCAGCTTGGGGCGGGTCACCTGGTAGTCGGCCAGCGCCTCGTACACCCGCTCGGGGGTGGCGTCGTAGACCCGCTCGGTGGTGGCCTGCACCTGTCCCATGACCTTGCTCTCCTTCGTGCTCGGGCCCGGCCCTGCTCGGACTCCGGACCCGCTCGGACTGCGGTTTCACCGGCAAGCCAACCACAGCGGGCGGATCACGCCAGCCGGAGGCCTCCGGTCCGCTGGGCGCGCGCCTCGCCGAGCCGCAGGGCCAGCGCCGCACCCGCCGTCAGCAGCACGCAGAGCGCCGCCAGCCAGGCCAGGCCGGGCGCCAGCTCGCCCAGCCCCTCGCCGTCCAGCAGGGCGCCGCGCACCACGGCCAGGCTCCCGGTCAGCGGCAGCCCCGCGCCGAGCACCCGCAGCACACCGGGCAGCGCGAACACCGGCAGCCGGACCCCGGCGACGAACCACATCGGGTCGTCCAGCACGGTGTAGACGAAGGCGGAGTCCCGGGAGAACACCATCAGGCTGTTGAGCAGCGCGCCCCAGGCCACCGCGGGCAGCAGCAGGGCCAGCAGCACCACCGGGTACATCCACGGGCCGGCCACGTCCAGGGTGCCGAAGCCGAACGCGGCCGCGCCCAGGAAGCAGGTGAGCAGCCAGGCGTTCTGCAGCAGCGCGCCGGCGCCGTTGGCCACCATCAGCACCAGCCGGCCGGCCGGCGAGAGGAAGAGCAGCTCCAGGGTCCCGGTAGTGCGCTCGAACGCGAAGTTCCACGAGGACTGGACCAGCGAGAAGAAGAACGCCCAGGCCAGCGCCCCGGTGGCGAGAAAGCCGAGCAGCCGGGACGGGTCGGCGGCGAGCGGCCAACGGGCGGCGGCGGCCGATCCGGCGGCGATCGGGTGCAGCGTGTAGTAGGTGGCGGCCAGTTGGAGCAGCGGCCAGACCAGCATCGAGGCGACCACGAGCGGCTGGCCGAACAGCCTCCGGTGCTGCTTCAGCGCCTCGGCCGCGAACACCTTGCCGGCGTGCCGCAGCGCGCGGCCGCGGTACGGGTCCCGGGGGCGGGGGCGCCGGCCGGTGCCCGGGCGGGGCGGCGGCAGGGTGCGGCCGGGGTCGGCCGACGGGCGCGGGCCGCGGTCGGCGGCGGCCAGTACCAGCGACCCGGTGGACGGCAGGGCGGTCATGCGGCCACCTCCAGCGGCGCGTCGGTCAGCGCCAGGACGGCGTCCTCGAGGGTGGCCTCGGTGACCTCCAGGCCGCCGATCGAGCCGCCGGCCGCGACGATCGCCCCCGCCAGCGGGCCGGCCACGTCCTCCGGGTGGCGGACGGTCACCAGCAGCGCCCCCTCCTCGGTGGTCTCCAGCCGCACGCCGACGCCGAGCCGCCCGGCGAAGCCGGTGACGGCGGACTCCAGCTCCGCCGACGGGTTGGTGACGGTGACCCGGACGCTGCGGTGGCTGCCGGTCGCCGTCTTGAGGTCCGCCGGGCTGCCGGCCGCGAGGTGGCGGCCGCCGGAGATCACGTAGACGTGCTCGCACAGCTCCTCGACCTCGGTCAGGTAGTGCGAGGTGAGCAGCACGCCCCGGCCCTCGGCGGCGAGGGCGGCGACCACCCGGCGCAGGTCGCGGGCGATCGGCGCGTCCAGCCCGAGGGTGGGCTCGTCCAGCAGCAGGTACGCCGGGTCGTTGATCAGGCCGCGGGCGATCGAGAGCCGCTGCGTCATGCCGCGCGAGTAGCGCTCGACCGGGGTGTCGGCGGCGTCGGCGAGGCCGACCAGGTCGAGCAGTTCGGCGGTCCGGGTGCGGAGCACGGGGTTGGGGACGTCGTAGAGGTGGCCGAAGTAGCGCAGGTTCTCGGCGCCGGTGAGCTTGCCGTAGACCATCCGCTCGCCGCCGGCGATCAGGTTGATCCGGCGCCGGGCCTCGCGGGCGTGCGCGACCACGTCGAGGCCGTCCAGGGTGACGGTGCCGGAGGTGGGGCGGAGCAGGGTGGCGAGGATCTTGATGGTGGAGGTCTTGCCGGCGCCGTTGAGGCCGAGCAGGCCGGTGACCCGGCCGGGCGGGATCTCCAGGTCCAGGCCGTCCACGGCGGTCTTCACGGTGCGCGGGCCGAACAGGCCGTTGTCCCGGGTGCGGAAGGTCTTGCGCAGGGCGCGGGTGCGGATCATGTCAGCGGCTCCTCGGGCGGCTGGTGCGGATCGGGTCGGGGCGGGTCACCGGGGTCAGAAGCTCCGCTCGGCGGCGCGGCGCTCGGCCGCGGGGAGCACCTGCAGGCCGAGCAGCAGGTAGCCCGCACTGAGGGCGAGGCAGGTGACCAGCCGTGGGACGAGGTCGGCGAGCGGCCGCCCCTGGCCAAGCGCGTCGCGCAGCACATCCATCGCGGAGGTGACGGGCAGCAGTTCGGCCAGCCACTGGGCCGGCGCCGGCAGGTAGCTGTTCGGGAAGGTGATCCCGCAGAGCAGCGAGACGGCGAGGAAGACGGTGTTCTGCGAGATGTGCGCCTCGCCGGCGACGATCATCAGCGCGCCGAGCACGACCGCGACCGCGAACACGGCGGCGGTCAGCGCCAGCACCCCGGCCAGGGCCGCGAGCGGGTGCCAGGCGGGCAGGGTGACGCCGAGGACGGCGGCGAACCCGCCCAGCAGGCCGACCTCGACGGCCGTGTTGAGCAGCGCGAAGCCGGTGAAGCCGAGCAGGTACGGCAGCCGCCCGGCGGGGGCGATCAGCAGCGCGCCCAGGGTGCCCTGGCGCTGCTCGGTGATCAGCGCCTTGCTGCTCCAGAGCAGCATCCGCACGGTGAACATGTAGCCGGCGGCGCCGATCGCGATGTAGCCGAGGTAGTCGGCGCCGCCGGTGCGGGCGGTGAAGTCCCCGTCGACCGAACCGCCGCCGATGGCGTGCAGGCCCAGGTAGGACAGGCCGATGGTGAACACGCCGATCAGCAGGCAGCCGACCGCGTACGACCACGGGTAGGCGCGACTGGTCATCGTCCAGGTCCGGCGCAGGGTCGCCCAGGCGACGGGCATCCGTTCCCCCTCTCCTCTCGCCGGTGTCTCCCCCCGGCGGCTTGAGTTTTCATTGGGAACTTACAAGTTCCTTTCCGGAACTCACAAGGGGGTGCAAGGATGGCCGCTCGAACGGTGAGAGGGGCAGCGGTGCTCAGAGACGTGCCGGAGCGCGACGCGAGCTGCGCGATCGCCCAGTCCGCGGCGGTGATCGGCGACTGGTGGAGCATCCTGATCGTCCGCGAGTCGGCGCGCGGCCGGCTGCGCTTCGACGAGCTCCAGCACGAACTCGGCATCTCCCGGAAGGTGCTCGCCGAACGACTGGGCCACCTCACCGAGGCCGGCGTGCTGGAGCGGGTGCCGTACCAGAACGGCCCGGTCCGGTACGAGTACCGGCTCACCGAGGCCGGCCGGGCCCTGCTGCCGGTCCTGGTGGCGATGCAGGACTGGGCCGACCGCTGGCTGCTCGGCGACGGCACGCTCTCCGGCTCGGCCGCGCCCGACAGCGCGGAGGCCGCCCGGATGGCCGCGCTGCCCGGCACCCGGCTGCCCGCGCTCACCCTGCCCGTGCACACCGGCGGCGAGCTGGACCCGGTCGACCGGGCGGCCGGCGCCACCGTGCTGTTCTGCTACCCCGGCACCGGGCGCCCGTCGCCGCTGCCGGCCGGCTGGGGGGACATCCCCGGGGCGGCCGGCTGCACGCTGGAGAACCGGCTGTTCCGCGAGGCGTACCCGGAGTTCCGGGCGGCCGGCCTGGCACTGCGCGGGGTCTCCACCCAACGGCCCGACGAGCAGCGGGAGTTCGCCGCAGCGGAGGAGATCCCGTTCCCGCTGCTGTCCGACCTGGACGTCCGGCTGGCGGCCGCCCTGCGGCTGCCCACCTTCCACGTCGGCCAGGGCCTGCGGCTGAAGCGGGCGGTCCTGGTGCTGGACCGGGAACGGGTGGTGCGCCGGGTGCTCTTCCCGGTCACCGACATTCCGGGCGCCGTCCGGCAGGCCCTCGCGGACGCCCGTGCGGTGGCCGGGGAAGCCGGGTAATCCCGCTGAGCGGACCACGGCTCACGCGTTAGGGTGGCCGGTGTGCTCGATCAGGTGACAGCTGTGCGCTACGTCGACCCGCTGCGGGCCGGCGGTTCCGTCCCCGGCGTGGTGGAGACCGACGACCTGGGCACCTACGTGGTCAAGTTCACCGGTGCCGCGCAGGGCCGCAAGGCGCTGGTGGCCGAGGTGATCGTCGGGGAGCTGGCCCGGCGGCTCGGCCTGCCGGTGCCCGAACTGCGACTGGTCGACTTCGACCCGGCGGTCGCCGACGACGAGCCGGACGCCGAGGTCCAGGACATCCTCAGGGCCAGCGCCGGGCTCAACCTCGGCATGGACCTGCTGCCCGGCTCCCGCGACTTCAGGCCCGGCATGATCCCGGTCGACCCGGTCCAGGCCGGCCGGGTGGTCTGGCTGGACGCGCTCACCGGCAACGTCGACCGCACCGTGCACAACCCCAACCTGATGGTCTGGCACGACAGGCTCTGGCTGATCGACAACGGCGCCGCGCTGATCTTCCACCACCGCTGGTCCACCGCCGGGGCGGCCGTCGGCAAGAAGTACGACCTCAGCGCCCACGCGCTCGGCGGCTGCACCCCCGACGTCGGACTGGCGGACGAGGAGCTCGGACCGCTGGTCACCGTCGGCCTGCTGGAGGAGGTGCTGGCGCTCGTCCCGGACGCGTGGCTGGCCGACGAGCCCGGCTTCGACTCGGTGGACGCGCTGCGGCACGCGTACGTCACGCACCTGGCGGCCCGTGCGGTGCTCTCCCCCCAATGGCTGCCCGACGGGTTCGCCACCCCCGAGCAGCTGCGCGAGGCCGAGCGCCGGCAGACCGCCCGGAGCAAGGCCGGCCGGCCCGCCTGGCTCCAGGAGGTGCCGGACCTGCACGGCAAGCCCTCGGTCGAGACGGTCTGGGACCGCCACGTCGAGTGACGGCGCCGGGCCCGCCGGGCGGGCTCAGCCGGTGGCCGGGCGGAACCAGAAGAAGTACTCGACCGCCGTACCGACCAGCAGACCGAAGGTGTGCAGCGCGAAGAGCGCGGCCCGGTTGACCCGGCGCACGGCCGGGGAGAGCAGCGACAGCGCCGGCAGCGCTAGGCCCAGCAGCGGTCCGAGCACCAGCACGAACAGCAGGCCCAGCACGACGCCCACCGACCCGTCCGGGGAGGCGAGCCCGAACACGCCGGCCACCAGGCCGCCGGCCAGCATGATCCCGATCATCGGGGAGGCGACGGCGAACTGAACGGCCCCCAGCACCAGCCACGGCCAGACCCGCTCGCCGCCCGGCCGGGCCTGGGGCTGGGGCTGGGGCTGGGGCTGCTGCTGCCAGCCGGTGTGGATCTGTGCCATGGTGCTCCGCTCCTCGTGCCGTGCGCCGTCTGCGGGGACCATTATGGCGATCTTGCCGGTGCGGCCGCCTGAGTACCGGTACTCAAAAGCGAGGTGGAGAGCGGGACGCGAGTCCCGCTCTCCACCTCGGTCAGCCGTTCAGTGCACGGTCAGCGCGTCAGCGCCACCACTGGACCGCCTTCTCGGCGTTGATGATGCCCGCGCCGTAGAAGCCGTTGTCGTCCGCGCCGCCCTCGCAGGTGGCGGTCCACTCACCGGCACCGCCCGGGTTGAACGGGGCCGACGGGCAGGCGTGCGACTCGGCCTGGTTGGTGAGCAGCTCGGTCAGCTCCTCCGGGCTGGCCCACGGGTGGGTGCTGGCGAGCAGCGCGAGCACACCGGCGGCGTGCGGCGAGGCCATCGAGGTGCCCTGCATGTAGCCGTACTTGCCACCGGGGATGGTGGACAGGGTGCGGCCGTTCTGGTCCGGGGTGTTCGGGATCTGGTAGCGGCGGTCGCCACCGGGGGCGGCGACGGTCACCTTGCCCTTGCCGTAGCTGGAGTAGTACGACTTGTCGCCGTTGACGCCCACGGAGGAGACGACCACGACGCCGTCCAGCTCGGTCGGCAGGCTCAGGCAGTCGTTGGTGATCGGGCGGCTGCCGGGGGTGGTGTCGTCCGGGCTGGCCACGTCCACGGTCTTGTGGGCCATGTCGATGTTCTCGTTGCCCGCGGCGGCGACGTTGAGGACGCCCTTGCGCTGCGAGAACTCGACGGCGCGGCGGACGGCGGTGGTGATGGCCGCCTGGTCCAGGTCGTTCTGGCAGTTGAACAGCCACGGGTCGACGTAGTAGCTGTTGTTGGTCACCTTGAACTTGTGCTCACCGGCCCAGACGAAGCCGCAGATGGCGTACTCCGGGTAGATGAACCCGCCGTCGTCGACGACCTTGACCGCGGCCAGCTTGACGTTCGGGGCGATGCCCTCGATGCCCTTGCCGTTCTTCGCGGCGGCGATGGTGCCGGCCACGTGGGTGCCGTGGTCACCGTCGGGGCCCGGCTGCCAGGCCTTCCAGTCGGTGTTCGGCTTGCCGCCGTCGATGCAGGAGACCGACTGCGAGGCGTCCACGTTGGCCGCGAGGTCCTCGTGGGTGCCGTCGATGCCGGAGTCCAGGACGCCGACGGTGACGCTCTTGCTGCCGAGCGACAGCTTGTGCGCCTTGTCCACGCCGATCTGGCGCATGTCCCACTGGTTGGCCCACATGGGCTCCTCGCCAGGGGCGGCGGCGGCGGTCGGCTCGGCGGCGACCTCGGCCTTCTGGGTGTCGGCGGCGGTGATGCCCTTGGTGCGGCTGGCGCCGACCGACTGGACGCCCTTGGCCTGGCGCAGCTTGGCGGCGAACTGGGTGTCGTTCGAGCGGGCGATCACGACGCCGATCTGCTCGTACGAGTACACCACGGTGCCGCCGAGGGTCGTGATGGCCTTCTCGACCTTCTGCACCTGGCCGTGGTTCGCCTGGGTGTTGACCACGTAGCTGAGCAGCGGCCCGGTCGTCGGCTCGGCCCCGGTGGCCGCGACGGCGGTGCCGGCCGGCAGGGCCAGCGCACCGGCGGTGGCGAGGACGACGCCCACCGCGGCAAACCGGGTCCGGCTGATCCGAGGAACACTCATAGGGGTTGGCCCTCCCGAGTCGTCATGCAGCTGCACGAGACAGGTGCAGTGGAATGATCGGGACGCTAGTGAACATGCGTCGGAATCCGCAAGAGGTAGTCATCTAATCGACACCGTTCGGCCACTTCCGACACAGGCGGTTCCAGGGATGCCGACCAGGCGTCAATCCATTAAGTGAATGTCAGGACTTCTGACGCTTTCACGCGTCGGGGCGTGGACGATCCACAATTCCCCGGGTCAGAGCCGGTACAGGCGGCGGGCGTTGTCGGCGGCCACCTGCCGGGCCAGGCGCTGCGCATCGGCCGCCGAGCAGGCGCCGTCGGCCAGCCAGCGGTCCAGCAGGGTACCCATGCCGTGCCGGAACTGGGCCGCGCCGACCAGGTACAGCTCGGGCAGGCCGTACGCGTCGGTGGAGAAGAGCAGTTTGCCGAACGGCGCCAGCTCCAGCATCTCCCCGAGCACGGCCGCCACCCGGGGGCCGGTGTAGGAGGCGGTCAGCCCGAGGTCCGTGTACACCTGCGGGAAGGCCTGGGCCAGCCAGGCGGCCTGACGGTGGTACGGGTAGCCGTGCAGCAGGACCAGCGGCACCCCGCTCGGCTCGGCGGCCCGGACGAAGCCGGTGAGCAGCGACGGGTCGGCCAGGTGCAGGGTGAGGTCCGGATCGCCGAAGCCGGTGTGGAGCTGGAGCGGCAGGCCGAGCCCGGCGCAGACGTCCAGGGCGGTCCAGAGCAGGTGGTGCAGCAGCACCGGGTCGGTCAGCCGGCCGCGGCCGGCCCGCTGCCACTGCCCGGCGGCGGCCGTGACCGCCCGCGCGCTGGGCCGGTCGGGGGGCACCGCCAGGCCGTGCCGGTAGGCCAGCACCGACTTGACGGCCACCGCGCCGGTGGCGGCGGCCGCCAGCGCCTCGCCGACGGCGAGCGGCCAGGCCTCGGCGCCCGTCGGCACCGACTCGGCGACGGTCTCCAGCCGGATCACCTCGCGCACCCGGGCGCCGGCCGTCTCGGCGAACTCGCTGAGCGGCAACAGCGGACGCCCCGCCGCCGCGGTCAGCCCGGTGTCCAGCAGGCAGGTGTCGAGCGCGGCGGCGGCGAGCAGCCGGCGGGTGGCCTCGGCGGCGCCCAGCTCACGCCGGCGGGCCAGGTACTCGGCGGCGGGCGTGTGCGCGGGCAGCCCGAGCGCGGGCGGGCACCAGCGGCGGACGGCCAGGCCGAGCGCGCTGTCGAACGGCGAGCTGCCGGGGGCGGGCGGTCGGTCGGACTCGGTGAGCAGGCCGGCCAGGGCGTCGTCGTCGAGGCCGGCCGCCACCACGCTGTGGCAGTGGTGGTCGACCAGGGCCGGGACGTCCAGCAGGGGCACCGGTCAGTACCGCCAGCGGGTGGCCGCGACCAGCTGCTCCGGGGTGGCCGAGGCGTACTGCTCGCTCTCGGCCGTCCGGACGGCGAGCACCGCCTCGTACAGCGCCTCGCCGAGCGCCTCGCGGAGCACCGCCGACTTCCGGTACGCCGCGACCGCCTCGGCCGGGTTCGCGGGCAGCCGGGGGACCGTCCCGGGCCCGGCCTCGGCCGGGTCGCCGCTGAACTCCGGTGGCAGCGCGAGCCGTTGGTCCAGCCCGGCGAGGCCGGCGGCGAGCACCGCACCGACCGCGAGGTACGGGTTGGCGGTGGCGTCGAAGCACTTGACCTCGGCGTTGGCCGCGGTGGCCCGCTCCCCGGTGGAGCCGGTGACCAGCCGGAGCGCGGCCTCCCGGTTCTCCAGGCCCCAGCACTGGTAGGCGCCGGCCCAGCGCGAGGGCACCAGCCGCAGGTATCCGGCCGGGCTGGAGGAGCCGAGCACCAGCAGCTCGGGCAGCGCGCCGAGCACCCCGGCGAGGAAGCCCTCCGCCTCGGCCGTCAGGCCGTGCGGGCCGGGGCCGCCGCGGGCGAGGTTCCGCCCGTCGCGCCAGAGGCTGAGGTGGAGGTGGCCGCCGTTGCCGACCGAGCCGGCCTCCACCACGGGGGCGAAGGAGGCGCGCAGGCCGTGCCGGGCCGAGACGGCCCGGATCGTCTGGCGGACCAGCACGCTGGTGTCGGCGGCCTCGACCGGCCCCTCGGGGGCGACCGAGACCTCGAACTGGCCCGGCGCGTACTCGGGGTGGACCTGCAGCACCGTCAGGCCCTGGGCGTCGAGGGCGCGCAGCAGCTCGCGCAGGTAGTCGGAGAGGTCGGTCAGCCGGTGCATCCCGTAGGCCGGGCCGGCCGTCGGGTAGCGGGGCGCGTCCTGCGGCTCCCCGGCGAGCGCGACCACCCACTCGACCTCGATGCCGGCCTTCAGGCCGATGCCGCGCTCGGCGGCGGCCGCCGTCATCCGGCGGGCGAACAGCCGCTGGCAGCCCGGGTGCGGGGCACCGGCCTGGGTGTACCGCTCGCCCGGCGCCCAGGCCCAGCCGGGCTGGGCGGCCAGCGGGACCAGCCGGTCGAGGTCCGGGTAGAGCCGGAGGTCCCCGGTGGGGCCGCCGATCAGCCGGCTGGTGACGATCGTGTCGTCGGCCAGGAAGACGTCGAAGCAGGGCGCCGCGCCGATGCCCCACTCGGCGGCGTGCACCAGGCCGGCCAGCGGGACGGCCTTCACCCGGGCGATGCCGGCGTTGTCCACCCAGGTGACGGCGACCGCGTCCGTCCCGGCCGGCCGCAGCCGCTCGACCGCCGCCTGGGCCCGCTCGGCGCGCTCGGCGCGCGGCGGCAGCGCCGAGGTGATGGCCAACGGCCTCGAGATCATCCTCGGCGACGAGGACGTCAAG
>NZ_JBEYVJ010000047.1:0-37186 GCF_040643935.1 Kitasatospora sp. NPDC047058
AAACGCTCGGCTGGAGAACTCCAGCCGAGCGCCTGCGTGATCTACTGACGACCGCGTAAGCCATCAGGTGTTGCGAGGACCCCAAGAATCCGCCTGGTGTCCGGCCGGGGCCGTTCGCGTGCCGCGCCCGGGTCAGACCGTGACGGCGGCCAGGGCGTTCTCGGCGTCGAGGACGCCGGCGACGGCCTGGAGGATCGCGGCGATCTTGATCGAGGCCTGGATGACCTCGCGCTCGACACCGGCCTTGCGGAGCACGGCCTCGTGCGAGTCGAGGCACTGGCCGCAGCCGTTGATGGCGGAGACCGCGAAGCACCAGAGCTCGAAGTCGGCCTTCTCGACGCCCGGGGTGCCGATGATGTTCATCCGCAGACCGGCCCGCATGCTGCTGTACTCCTTGTCGGAGAGCAGGTGCGTGGTCCGGTAGTAGACGTTGTTCATCCCCATGATCGCGGCCGCGCCCTTGGCGGCGTTGTACGCCTCCGGGGAGAGGTTGGCCTTGGCCTCGGGCTCCAGCTCACGCAGCACGGCGGCGCTGCGGGTGGCCATCGCGCAGGAGAGCACGGTGCCCCAGAGCTGCTGGGCGGGGAGGTCGGAGTTGCCGATGACCGCGCTCAGGTTGAGCTTGAGGTCCTTGGCGTAGTCCGGGAGGGCGGACTTCAGGTCGTCGAGAGCCATGGTGGTCAGCCCGCCAGCAGGGCCTGGGCGTCGAGGGTGTCCTCGCCCTTGTTCCAGTTGCACGGGCACAGCTCGTCGGTCTGCAGGGCGTCCAGCACCCGCAGGACCTCCTTGGGGTTACGGCCGACGGAGCCGGCGGTCACCATGACGAACTGGATCTCGTTGTTCGGGTCGACGATGAACACCGCGCGCTGGGCGGTGCCGTCGGCGGCCTCGACGCCGCAGGCGCGCATCAGGTCGTGCTTGACGTCGGCCAGCATCGGGAACGGCAGGTCGCGCAGGTCCTTGTGGTCCTTGCGCCAGGCGTGGTGCACGAACTCGGAGTCGCCGGAGACGCCGAGGATCTGGGCGTCGCGGTCGGCGAACTCCTCGTTCAGCTTGCCGAACGCGGCGATCTCGGTCGGGCAGACGAAGGTGAAGTCCATCGGCCAGAAGAAGACGATCTTCCACTTGCCCTCGTAGGACTTGTGGTTGATCTCGGCGAAGGCGTTCGCGGCGTCCAGGTCGACGCAGGCGTTGAGTTCGAACTCGGGGAACTTGTCACCGATCGTGAGCACGTTCGCTTCTCCTGAAGTGAGATGAGGGGAGTATGTCCGGATTGCGGACATGACCCCCACGATTCCACATCGTGGACTGATCAGGGAAATAGCTACACTCGATGTGTCCGATCGGAGAGAGCTATCAATACCCCGACGCCCCCCTCCCGCCCCGCGGCCCGCCGCGCCGCCGCGCGCAAACCCGAGTCCGCTGTGGGAAGCGCCACACCCCGCAGCCCCCGGACGCCGACGGTCGCCCAGCTCCGGGCGTTCGCCGCGGTGGCCGAGCACCGCCACTTCCGGGAGGCGGCGGCCGCCACCGGGCTCAGCCAGCCGGCGCTGTCCGGGGCGGTCGCGGCGCTGGAGGAGTCGCTGGGCGCGCAGCTGGTCGAGCGTACGACGCGGCGGGTGATGATCACTCCACTGGGGGAGCGGGTGCTCGGCCACGCGCACCGGGTGCTCGCCTCGCTGCAGGCGCTCACCGAGGAGGTCGAGGCGGCCCGCCGCCCGTTCACCGGTCCGCTGCACCTCGGCGTCATCCCGACCGTCGCCCCCTACCTGCTGCCGGACGTGCTGCGGCTGGTCCGCGACCGCTACCCCGAGCTGGAGCTGCACGTCCACGAGGAGCGCACGCCCTCGCTGCTGGAGGGGCTGGCCGGCGGTCGGCTCGACGTGCTGCTGCTCGCGCTGCCGGCCGGCGGGGCCTCGCCGACCCGGGACATCCCGCTGTTCGACGAGGACTTCGTCCTGGTCACCCCGCCCGACCACGAGCTCGCCGGGCGGGCCGACGTCCCCCGCGACGTGCTGCTCGACCTGGACGTGCTGCTGCTGGAGGAGGGCCACTGCCTGCGTGACCAGGCCCTCGACATCTGCCGCGAGGTCGGCGCCGACCCCCTCGCGGCCTCCGGCCGCGGGTACCCCCAGGGCTCCACCACCCGGGCGGCCGGCCTCTCCACCCTGGTCCAGCTGGTGGCCGGCGGCCTCGGGGTCACGCTGCTGCCCGCCACCGCGCTGGACGTCGAGGCGGGCCGCACCGACCGGCTGGCCGCCGTCCGCTTCGTCGCCCCCGCGCCCGGCCGCCGGATCGGACTCGCCACCCGGCCGGGCTCGGCCCGCAGCGCCGAGTACGACCGCTTCGCCGCCTCGCTGCGCGAGGTGCTGGCCCGGCTGCCGGTCCGGATCGTCTCCTAGGGCCCGCCCGGGGGCCGCCTCGGGCGGCCCGGCTCAGGTGGCCGCCGGCGCGCCCAGGCAGAGGCCGACGGTGGTCGCGACCAGCAGGTCCAGCGACCGCCGGGACTCCTGCTCGGGATCCTCGCCGGCGGCCCGGAGCAGCAGGTAACGGTCGGTCAGGCCGTTGAAGCCGGCCAGGAAGACCACGGAGACCTCGTGGGCCGGCATCGCCAGCGGCTGGCCGTGCGCCGCGGCGAGCGCGGTGAGCAGCTCGGCGGCGGTGCTCTCGATCTCGTGCTGGAGCGCCCGCATGATCTCCTGCAGGTCCGCGTCGCGGATGGCCAGGGCGGCGAACTCGGACATCAGCGCGCAGCGGCCGCCCTCGCCCACGGCGCTGTCCCAGAGCGCGTAGACCATCGCCCTGACCTGCTCGCCGAACGGGCCCTCGTCCGGCGCGGCGGCACGGACCTGGCCGATGAACTCGGCGGTCAGGTGCTCGACCACGGCCCGGTAGAGGTCCTTCTTGGTGCCGAAGGTGTAGTGCACCGTCGCCTGCGCCACGCCCAGCTCGGCCGCGATCGCACGGGTGGAACCGGCAGCGACGCCTTCGCGGCTCATCAGCTCGATGGCGGCCTGGATCAGCTGCGGGCGTCGTTCGGAGGCGGGGACATGGGCCATTGGGCCAGGGTAGCGCTCCGGTCACACAACCTGGTCGAACGAATCTGTCATGCGCTCCTGTCGGCCGACTTTGTCACGCGAACAACTTGCGCGTACGGTGGAGCGAGACCTGTCCGGGCACCTGCGTGCCGACCGATCCGACCGGGGGTCACCCATGGCCACATACCTCTACCGACTGGGCCGCTACTGCTTCCGGCGACGGCGGGCCGTGCTGGCCGTCTGGATCGCGGTGCTGATCGCCGTCGGCGGCGCCGCGGGAGCGTTCGCCGGCAAGACCAGCGACGAGTTCAAGGTGCCGGGCACCGAGGCGCAGACCACCCTGGACCGGATCAAGGACACCTTCCCGCAGCAGGGCCACGGCTCCGCGCAGGTGGTCTTCGCCGCCCCGGGACCCGGCGGCATCGCCGCCCCGGAGACCGCCAGGGCCGTCAGCGAGGCGGTCGGCCGGATCGCCGCCACTCCCGGCGTCGCCGCCGCACCCGACCCGTACGCCACCGGCGCGGTCTCCCCGGACGGCAGGGTCGCGATCGGGCTGGTCTCCTTCGACCACAAGCTCGCCGAGATCACCGACGGGCAGCGCGACGCGGTGAGGGCGGCCGCCGAGCCGGCCCGCGCGGCCGGGGTGACGGTGGCCTTCGGCGGCGACGCGTACAACCGGATGGCCCAGGTCGACGGCGGTGAGGCGGTCGGGCTCGCGGTGGCCGGGGTGGTGCTGGTGGTCACCCTGGGCTCGCTGGTCGCCGCCGGGCTGCCGCTGCTGACCGCGCTGGTCGGGGTCGGCGTGGCGATGGCCGGGCTGCTGGCGCTGTCCGGCTCGTTCGAGATCATCACCACCGCGCCGGTGCTGGCGCTGATGGTCGGTCTGGCCGTCGGCATCGACTACGCGCTGTTCATCCTCTCCCGGCACCGCCGCCACCTCGCCGAGGGGCTGGAGCCGGAGGAGGCCGCGGCCCGCGCCAACGCGACGGCCGGCAGCGCGGTGGTCTTCGCCGGCCTGACCGTGGTGGTCGCCCTGGCCGGGCTCGCCGTCGCGGACGTGCCGTTCCTGACCGTGATGGGCCTGGCCGCCTCCGGCGCCGTGGTGGTGGCGGTGCTGGTCGCGATCACCCTGCTGCCCGCACTGCTCGGCTTCGCCGGCCGGGCCATCGACCGGCTGCCGGTCCGGCGGCGGGCGCTGCGGACCTCCGGCCGGACGAGCATGGGCGAGCGCTGGGCGGGCTTCGTGGTGCGCCGGCCGCTGGCCGTGCTGCTCGCCGGGCTGACCGCGCTGGTCGCCCTCGCCGTCCCGGCCGCGAGCCTCACCCTGGGCCTGCCCGGCGGCGGCTCGCAGGCCGCCGGCACCGACGCCCGCAAGGCGTACGACCTGATCAGCGACGGCTTCGGCCCCGGCTTCAACGCGCCGCTGGTGGTGGTCGTCGACGCCAAGGGCGCGGCGCAGCCGGAGCAGGCCGTGCAGGGCGTGGCGGAGAAGCTGTCCGGGCTCAAGGGCGTGCAGACCCTGCTGCCGCCGGCCGTCGACCAGCCCAGCCGCACCGCCCTGCTGACCGTCATCCCGCGCACCGGCCCCGACCACGCCGACACCCGGGCGCTGGTCACCGAGATCCGCGACCAGCGGGCCGGGCTGCAGGCCGCGACCGGCGCGCGGATCGACGTCACCGGCACCACGGCCGCCAACATCGACGTCTCCGCCAAGCTCGGCGACGCGCTGCCGCCGTTCGTCGCGGTGATCGTCGGCATCGCGTTCGTGCTGCTGGCGCTGGCCTTCCGCTCGGTCCTGGTGCCGCTGAAGGCGGTGGCGGGCTTCCTGCTCAGCATCACCGCCTCGCTCGGCGCGGTGGTCGCGGTCTACCAGTGGGGCTGGCTGGACGGCGTGATCGACGTGCCCAAGGTGGGCCCGGTGGTCAGCTTCGTGCCGATCCTGCTGATCGGGGTGCTGTTCGGGCTGGCGATGGACTACGAGCTGTTCCTGGTCTCCGGCATGAAGGAGCACCACGTGCACGGCATGGCGCCCCGGGACGCGGTGGTCGCCGGGGTGAAGAACGGCGCGCGGGTGGTCACCGCGGCCGCGCTGATCATGGTCTCGGTGTTCGGCAGCTTCGTCTTCGGCCACGACCCGATCGTCCAGCCGATCGGCTTCGCGCTGGCGGTGGGCGTGCTGGTGGACGCCTTCGTGGTGCGGATGGCCCTGGTGCCGGCGGCGATGGCGCTGTTCGGCCGGGCGGCCTGGTGGTTCCCGAAGCGACTGGAGAAGGTGGTGCCGCGGGTGGACATGGAGGGCGAGCAGCTGATGGCCCGGCTGGCGTCGGAGGGGTCCGAGACCGGTCCCGAGGCCGGTCCCGGGGCCGCCTCGGAGACGGGGCCCGGCGCGGCCCGGGTGCCCGAGAAGGTCTGAGCAGCAGTCCGGTCACGGTCACGGAGCGGCTCCCGGCGGACGTCCCCGCCGGGAGCCGCTGCGCGTTGCGCAGGCCGCGGCGGCGTCAGGGCAGCCGCTGCTCGAACCAGACCACCTTGCCGGTGCCCAGCCGGGTGGCGCCCCACCGCTCGGCGCAGCGGGCCACGATCTGCAGCCCGCGCCCCCGTTCGTCCTCCGGTCCGGTCCGGCGCGGCCTCGGCAGCAGCGGACTGTCGTCCCCGACCTCGCAGCGCAGCCTGGTGGTGCGGACCAGGCTGAGGGTGACCGGCCGGGTGGCGTGCTGGACGGCGTTGGTGACCAGCTCGCTGACCATCAGCTCGGTGGCCTCGCTGAGCGCTTCGAGGCCCCAGCGGCGCAGCGTGTGGGCGGCCAGCCGGCGCGCCCGCCCCGGGGTCTCGTTGCGCGGCTGGAGGTACCAGTGCGCGACGTCCCCGGCCGGGATGCCGTCGAAGCAGGCGGCCAGCAGCGCGATGTCGTCGCCGCGGTCGCCCGGCGGCAGGATCCGCAGCGCCTCCTGGCAGAGCTGCTCGGGCACCCGCGGCTCCGCGCCGGCGAGCCGGGCGCGGAGCAGCTCCAGCCCGTCGCTGATCGGGCGGTTGCGGGTCTCCACCAGGCCGTCGGTGAACAGCAGCAGCGCGGAGCCGGGCGGGGCGGGCAGCTCGACCGAGGAGAAGTCGACCCCGCCGACGCCGATCGGCGCGCCCGACTCCAGCTCCAGCAGCTCGGCCGTGCCGTCCGGCCGGACCAGCACCGGCGGTACGTGCCCGGCGTTGGCGAGCACCACCCGGTTGGCGATCGGGTCGTAGACCGCGTACACGCAGGTGGCCAGGTGCTGTTCGCGGCCGAGCCGCTGGGCCTGCTCGTCCAGGTGGTAGAGCACCTCGTGCGGCGGCAGGTCGAGGGCGGCCAGGGTCTGGGCGCTGGTGCGGAGCTGGCCCATGATGGCGGCCGAGGTGAGCGAGTGGCCCATCACGTCGCCGACGATCAGCGCGACCCGGTTGCCGGGCAGCGGCACGGCGTCGTACCAGTCGCCGCCGACCTGGGCGCCGCGTTCGCCGGGCAGGTAGCGGTGGGCGAGCCGGACGCCGTGCGGCCGGGGGAGGCGCAACGGCAGCATGCTGCGCTGGAGTTCGTTCGCTATCTCCCACTCGCGGGCGTACCGCAGCGCGGTGTCGACGGCCAGCCCGGCCTGGGTGGCGAGGTGGGCGGCGGTCGCGGTGTCGGCGGCGTCGAAGCCCGGGCGGCCGGCCTTCTCTGACGGCCGGCGGATCAGCACCAGCAGGCCGAGGACGGCCTTGCGCCCGCGCAGCGGCAGGGCGAGCACGCTCGCGCCCCGGCCGAGCCGGGCCAGCCCGCGGGGGCCGTACAGCTCGCGCAGCAGGGCCTCGGTCCGTTCGGCCCCGGGCGTGCCGAGCACCGCCGCCTCGGCGGGACGGCGGCTGAGCAGGGCGTGCGCCAGGGCGCCGCCGCGGGTGATCGGGGTGGCGGGGCCGGTGTCGGCGGTCGAACGGGCGCCGTACCGGGTGCCGAACCGGTTCGGGTAGCGATCCGACCGGTGGTCGTGCCCGCTGCTGGGGCGGCCGCGCCGGCCGAGCCGGGTGCCCTGGCTGTGGTGGATCCGCAGCTCGTCCGGGAACCCGGGCTCGCGCTCGACGTTGGGCAGCGGGTCGCGCAGGTGCACCACGGCTGCGTCGGCCAGGGTCGGGATGAGCACCCGGCAGATGTTGCGCAGGGTGGCGGCGAGGTCGAGCGCGCTGTTGATCCTCCGGGTCGCCGACTCGAGGTAGCCGAGCCGCTCGGCGACCTCGTCGGTCTGCGGTGCGGCCGGCGCCGGCGGCGACGGCGGGTGGCGCTGGCCCGGGAGGGCAGGCGACTGTCCGGCTTCGGGTTTGAGCTGGTCGCGCACGGGTGCCTGTCCTGGGGAGTGGTGTGGAGTACTGCCGGTTCTGGGGTACTGCCTCTTCTGGGACGGAGAACTCAGCCGACGCGTCGACAGCACAGGAAGAGCTGTTCCTCCGGCGGCAACGAGGTACTGGCGGGCGCGTACGAGTGCCACGACTGTTCCTCGACGGCGAACCCGGACTCCACCAGTACCCGTTCCAGATCCTCCCGCAGGTACCCGCTGATCCGCAGCTCCCGGCCGAGGAACGGCAGGGGGACGTGATCCAGGTCCGCTTCGACCATGCCGAGCGCCAGCAGCCCGCCGGGCCGCAGGAGCCGGCGCAGCCGGGCCAGCACGACGGGGATCTCGTCCTGCGGGAGCAGGATGAGGGAGAAGAAGGCGGTGACCGCGTCGAAGGCGCCGTGCCCGGCCGGGCCGAGCCCGGGCGCGTTCCAGGCCCGGCCGGCCCGCTCGGTGGCCAGGTCGTACATGTCGATCCGGTGGAAGACGGGTGCGTGCCGCCCCGGGTGCGCGGCGTCGCGCCGGGCCGTCCCGCGGGCGAGGCCGAGCATCACGTCCGAGAGGTCCACCGCGGTGACGCGCAGGCCGGCCGCGGTCAGCTGCCGGACGGTCGGGTCGCCGGTGCCGCAGCCGACGTCCAGCACGGCGGCACCCGGTTCGAGCCGGGCCAGCAGCCGGCGCCCGCAGGCGAGCTGCCCGTCCTTGGCGGGGAACGCCTCGCCGTACCCGGCGCCGATGGTGTCGAAGGCGACCGCCTGCAGTGCGCGTTCGGCACGGCGGCGCAGGACGTCGGGCCCGTCACCGCCGTCCGCGTCCTCGTCGAGGGGGAACGGGTCGGATATCTGTCCGGTCGTCACGATTGAGAGGCACCTTTCCACCCGGGCCTCCGGTCGGCCGGACGAGGCCGGGCCGCCGTCCTCCCGGCGCCCGCGCTGCCCCGCTGCCGGTGGCGGTACGTCACGCTCCCCGCGTCACACTGACTGCACTCTGACACTTGCACAGACACGTTGCACAGAGACACTCTGCACCGTGGGAGCGCCGCCGCGCTGCCGTTTCCGGATGCCCGGTTGGACAACTGCACCCGTGTATGTACTGGCATCTGAGAATATGCGCGATCACACCGTCATGGGGTCCGTTTCCGGCCAACTCGTGACAGTTGAGTGCTGTGACCCGGGTTGCGGAAGCACGGGGTGGCGGGCCGGGGTGGTGCGCCAGCCGTCCGCGCGCCGCGCCCGGGACCGCTGCCGCCCCGCTGACCTGGGCTTTTGTGCCGCCCGTGGCCGACAATCCGGCGTTTATCGAACGTCAATCGCCCCGGTGCACGATGGAGTCCAGCGCCGGGGAAGCGTTGAGGGTGCTCCCGCAGCCGGGGGGCTGCGGGAGCACCGGACGCACGGGGGAGGCCGCCATCGGGGGACGACGGCCTACGGCGCGGGGGGAGAGGAGAGGGGCTCGGTGTGCTGCTGGGAGATGAGGTCCGCCACGGGGGAGGCCTCCGGCACACCGAGCCGCGTGAAGATCGCGTGCGCCTCCTGCAGACACGCCAGCCCGCGCGCCGGCTGTGCGAGCCCGAGCAGCGCCTCGCCCAGCGCGGCGTTGGCGAGGCCCTGGCAGTAGGCACCGTCGATCTCCTGAGCGATCGCCAGGGATTCGCCGGCCACCTCGACGGCCTCGGCGGCCTGCCCGCTCCCCGAGAGGCTCACGGACAGCCGGGCCAGTGCGTACCCCTCCCGGAGCCGGTTCTGCTGGGCCTGGTAGAGCGCGTGGGCCTCGCGCAGGTGCGCCACCGCCTCGCCGGGCGCTCCGGTCGACGACAGCACCACACCGAGCTGGTAGAGCGTGTCCGCCAGGCAGGGCCCGTTGGCGGACCGCCGGGCGGTGGCCACCGCCTCCTCCACGGAACGCACCGCCTCCACCGTCCGGCCGACGTCGAGCTGGGCCCGTGCGATGTTGCCGAGCAGCCGCGCCTCGCCGATCGGGGCGCCGACCACGCGGCTGATGCCGAGCGCCTGCTCGAAGAACGGCAGGGCCTCGGCCGCCCGGTCGGCGAGGCTGAGGATGATGCCCAGGGTGTTGGCGACCATCGAGCGCAGCACCGTGACGTCGTCCGGCCCCTGGAAGGACAGGCTCGCGCGGAGTGACCGCTCGGCGCTGGGGAAGTTGTTGACGAAGTACTCCAGCGTCCCGAGCGCGAAGTGGACCCGTGCGAGCGCCTGGGTGTCCCCGTGCGACTGCGCGTTGACGTCGGCGATCTCCAGCAACCGCCGGGCTCGGGACGCGTGGGACGGGTCCTCGACGATGCTGTTGAGCGCGATCAACAGGTCCAGTGCAGGACGCAGCAGTGCTGAAGGACCGTCCAGCGCCGCTTCCACGCTGCTCAGCAGCATGCCGGTCTCCGCCCGGAGCCATTGCTGCGCGTCGGAGCCGGTCGGCATGGTCAGCCCTGGGCGGGGCACGCCGTTGAGCGGCTCGGGCAGCTGGTCGTCCGGCTCGATGAGGCGCGCGGCATTGCGCATGGTCGGCAGGAGGTGCTCCAGCAGGCGGAGCACCGCCTGCTGCTGGTCGACGATGTCCGCGGCCTTCTCGTTCTGCCGCTGCGCATAGAGCCGGAGCAGGTCGTGGTAGCGGTAGCGCCCGGGAGTGAAGCACTCCAGCATGTTCGCCTCGACCAGCGACTCCGCCAGGCGCTCGGCCCGGTCCTCGTCCTCGCCGAGGAGTGCCGCCACCGCGTCGAGCGGCAGATCGGGCGAGTCAACCAGCGAGAGCAGCCGGAACGCGCGCGCCTCGTCGGACCGGAGCTGGCCGTAGCCGAGGCCGATGGTGGTTTCCACGGCCAGGTTGCCGAGCTGGAGCTCGTCGAGTCGCCGCCGCTGGTCGGCTAAGCGGCGCGCGAGGTCCGAGACGCTCCACCGCGGCCGGCTGGCGAGGCGGGCCGCGGCGATGCGGACGGCGAGCGGCAGGAAGCCGCAGGAGGTCACGACGGCCAGCGCCGCTTCCGGTTCGGCCGCCACCCGCTGCTCGCCCACGATGGCGGAGAACAGGGCCAGGGCCTCGGCGGGGGTCAGCTCCTCGACGTCCACCAGGTGCGCGCCGGGGATGCCGGCGAGCCGGGACCGGCTGGTCGCCAGGACGGCGCTGCCGGAGACACCGGGGATCAAGGGCCGCAGCTGTTCGGCGTCCCGGGCGTTGTCGAGCAGGATGAGCATCCGCCGGTTGGCCAGCAGGGAGCGGTAGAGCGCGGCCCGCTGCTCCAGCGAGTCCGGGATCTCGGCGGTCCCGAGAGCGTGCAGGAAGTCGCCCAGGACGATGGCCGGGTCGGCGGGCGAGGCTCCGGCGCCCCGGAGGTCCACGTAGAGCTGACCGTCCGGGAAGTCCGCCCGGACGCTGTGGGCCACGTGGACGGCGAGGGTCGTCTTGCCGACGCCGCCGATGCCCGCGAGGGAGGTGACCACCACGGCCTGGCCGGTGGCGCTCTGCAGGACCGAGCGCAGCTCGGCGACCAGGTCCGATCGTCCGCTGAAGTCCGAGACATCGGCCGGAAGTTGCGCAGGTGCCAGGATGCCCGCGGGTGCCTCCTCGCGGCTGCCGGGGGCGGCCGGCCGGTTCGGCGGGGTGGGTGTGAGCGCGGGATCGGCGGCCAGGATGCGGGCGTGCATCGTGGAGAGTCCGGCGCCCGGCTCGACGCCCAGTTCGTCGATCAGCAACTTCCGGGTGTCGGTGTAGACGCCCAGGGCCTCGGCCTGCCGGCCGCACCGGTACAGCGCGAGCATCAGCAGTTCGCGCAGCCGCTCCCGCAGGGGGTGTTCGGCGGTGAGGGAACTGAGCTCGGCGACCACCTCGGTGTGCAGCCCGATCTCCAGCGCCGCCGCGCAGCACTCCTCCCAGACCGAGACCTGTCGCTCGGCCAGCCGGAGCCGCTGGGCGTCCGCGTACGGGCCGGGAACGCCGGCCAGCGAGCGGCCGCTCCAGAGGGCCAGGGCGGACACCAGCAGCCGGTGGGCCTCGAACAAATCGCCGTTCGCCCTGGCGGTGTTCGCCTCGGAAACGGTTCTCTCGAAGACCGAAAGATCCAATGCGTCGGGAGAGATCCGCAACGCGTATCCGTCCGGCATGGAGACCAGGACCTCGGCGGGCGCGCGAACCTCCCGATGGGGTTCGATGACGGCACGCAGTCGGGAAACATAAGTCCGCAATGCGGCAATTGCCTGCGGTGGGGGGCGTTCTCCCCAGATCCCGTCAACGAGATCCTGAGTGGTGACCGGCCGCCCGTGGTGAAGCAGCAGGCAGGTCAGTACGGCCTGCTGTTGCGGAGAGCCGAGTGCGAGCCCCTGGCGGCCGCGCCACGCCTGCATCGGGCCGAGCACCTGGAAGCGCAGCATGTTGCTCTGCGGCGTTTCCTGAGGCTCCATGAAATTCCCCCGATGACCTGGATGACGTCCGCCGGCCGCGGGCGTCCCGGCAGCCCTGCTGTGGTCGCAACAGCTTAGGCGGACGGTTGCAAACGCTGGAGAACAAGACCAGCGGCGCGATGTTTATAAGACATTTAGCGGCCCCTACGATACTGGCCGCGCGCCTGGGTCGAGTCGGTCGGGCGCGTGCAGATCCCGATGACCTGAAAGGCAGCCAGTCCATGGCCGAGAACGAGACCACCAGCACCGTCACCCCGTCGGCCCCGGCCGAGGGTACGGCGCCCGCCACTGCGACCCTGCCGGCCGACACCCAGGTGGTGAACGAGGCGGCGGCCGGTGTGGTCGGCCACATCGTCCCGGCTGAGGAGCAGCACATCGACCCGCAGGAGCTCATGGGTGGCGACGCGGTCGAGCCGGAGCACGCCGACGAGAAGTCGGACAAGCCCTACGAGCCCCTCGGTGCGATCAACAGCCGCCCGTAACTGCATGCCGAGTGCCCCGCCCCCACCTCGTGGGTGCGGGGCACTCGTCGTTCCGGGCCCCCGTCACGCCACCTGGCTCTCGTTGAGGCGGGAGTCGCGGTTGCGGGCGGCGAGGTGGGCGCGTAACCGGGCGCGGGCGGTCTCGGCCGGGCCGGGGGAGGTGTCGGGGTCGGGGTCGTCCGGGGCCGGGCCGACCTGGTCGGGGCGGGCGGTCCACTCGCGGCCGCCGGCCCGGGGGCGCAGGTAGTGCTCCCCGCCGAGGGTGTCCATGTAGATGCCGGTGCGGCCGGTCCTGGTGTCGAGGACGAGTTCGCCCACGCGCGGCCGGTAGGCCGGGGCGGAGTCGCGCTTACGGGTGCTCACCGCAGTGCTCCCTTGCTCTGGTACGGGCGCGGCGGTGGCTGTGCCGGCCCTGGTCGCTGTCGTGGCTCGGTTTCTGCTCGGCGACTACCCAGCATCTCTAGAGAAGCTAATATCTCTAGAGATGTCAACGGTCGTACCAGTCCTATCGGCTTACCGGTGGGCGCGGGTGCGCCTACGATTTCCGGCGAGGACGAGGGAGAAGGCGATGGTCGGCAGCAGTGGCGAGAAACAGCCCAAGTACCAGCGGATCGCCGACACCCTGAAGGCGGCGATCGACGCCGGCGAGTACCGCGCCGGCGACCGCCTGCCGGGCGAGAACGACCTGATGGACGAGTACGGCGTGGCCCGGATGACCGCCCGCCAGGCGCTCGGCGTGCTGCAGAGCGAGGGCATCGCCGAGGCGCGCCGCGGGGCCGGGGTCTTCGTGCGGGACTTCCGGCCGCTGCGCCGGCGCGGGATCCAGCGGCTCGCCCAGGGGCAGTGGGGGTCGGGCCGGTCGATATGGTCGGCGGACATCGACAACCGCACGCTGGTGGTCGACCAGGTCTCGGTCACCGAGCGGGGCGCGCCGGAGCACGTGGCGCGGGTGCTCGGGGTCGACCCGGGCGAGCCGATGTGCGTGCGCCACCGGCGGTTCGTCCTGGACGGCAAGCCGGTGCTGCTGTCGACGTCCTACCTGCCGGCCGGCCTGGTCGCCGGGACGGCGATCACCCGCGAGGACACCGGCCCGGGCGGCACGTACGCGCGCCTGGCGGAGATCGGCGCGAAGCCGGTGCACTTCCGCGAGGAGGTCCGCTCCCGGATGCCCAGCGCGGAGGAGGGCACCCGCCTGGAGCTCTCGGCCGGGACCCCGGTCATCCTGATCTGCCGCACCGCCTTCGCTGACGAGGGCCAGGTGGTCGAACTGAACGAGATGATCCTGGACGCGGCCTCCTACGTCCTGGAGTACGACTTCGACGCGTGAGCACAGCCGCCCCGGTCGCGGCGGACGCGACCGGGGCGGAGGGAGCTCGGCAAAGGGGCCGGGGGCGGGGGCTACTCCTTCGAGCGGACCCGCAGGTTGGTGATCAGCGGGCCCTCGGTGGTCTCGCGGAAGAAGTCGTTGCCCTTGTCGTCCACCACGATGAACGCCGGGAAGTCCTCGACCTCGATCCGCCAGACGGCCTCCATGCCCAGCTCGGCGTACTCCAGGACCTCGACCTTCTTGATGCAGTCCTGGGCGAGCCGGGCGGCCGGGCCGCCGATGGAGCCGAGGTAGAAGCCGCCGTGCGCGGCACAGGCGTCCGTGACCTGCTTGGAGCGGTTGCCCTTGGCCAGCATGACCATCGAGCCGCCGGCGGCCTGGAACTGGTCGACGTAGGAGTCCATCCGGCCGGCGGTGGTGGGGCCGAAGGAGCCGGAGGCGTAGCCCTCGGGGGTCTTCGCGGGGCCGGCGTAGTAGACCGGGTGGTCCTGGAGGTACTTGGGCATGCCCTCGCCGGCGTCCAGGCGCTCCTTGATCTTGGCGTGGGCGATGTCGCGGGCGACGACCAGGGTGCCGGTCAGCGAGAGCCGGGTCTTCACGGGGTACTTGGAGAGCTCGCTGCGGATCGCCGACATCGGCTGGTCGAGGTCGATGCGCACGACGTCGTCGTCGAGGTGCTCGTCGGTGGTGTCCGGCAGGTACTTGGCCGGGTCGGTCTCCAGCTGCTCCAGGAAGACGCCCTCGGCGGTGATCTTGCCGAGCGCCTGGCGGTCGGCGGAGCAGGAGACGGCCATGGCGACCGGCAGCGAGGCGCCGTGGCGCGGCAGGCGGACGACCCGCACGTCGTGGCAGAAGTACTTGCCGCCGAACTGGGCGCCGATGCCGATCTTCTGGGTCAGCTCGGTGACCTTGGCCTCCAGCTCCAGGTCGCGGAAGCCGTGCCCGGTCCTGGCGTTGCCCTCGGTCGGCAGGTGGTCCAGGTAGTGCGCGGAGGCGTACTTGGCGGTCTTGAGCGCGAACTCGGCGCTGGTGCCGCCGATCACGATCGCCAGGTGGTACGGCGGGCAGGCCGCGGTGCCGAGCGAGCGGATCTTCTGCTCCAGGAACGAGAGCATGCTCGCCTCGTTCAGGATCGCCTTGGTCTCCTGGTACAGGTACGACTTGTTGGCGGAGCCGCCGCCCTTGGCCATGAAGAGGAACTTGTAGGCGTCCCCGTCGGTGGCGTACAGCTCGATCTGGGCCGGCAGGTTGTTGCCGGTGTTCTTCTCGTCCCACGTGGTGACCGGCGCCATCTGGGAGTAGCGCAGGTTGAGCTTGGTGTACGCGTCGTAGACGCCGCGCGCGATCGCCGACTCGTCGCCGCCCTCGGTCAGCACGTTCTGGCCGCGCTTGCCCATGACGATGGCGGTGCCGGTGTCCTGGCACATCGGCAGGATGCCGCCGGCCGAGATGTTGACGTTCTTCAGCAGGTCCAGCGCGACGAAGCGGTCGTTGGGGCTGGCCTCCGGGTCGTCCAGGATGCGGCGCAGCTGGGCGAGGTGGGCGGGGCGGAGGTAGTGCGAGATGTCGTGCATCGCCTCGGCGGTGAGCAGCCGGAGGGCCTCGGGCTCGACCTGGAGGAAGGTGCGGCCGCCGGCCTCGAAGGTGGAGACACCCTCGGAGGTCAGCTTGCGGTACGGGGTCGGGTCGGCGCCCAGGGGGAGCAGGTCGCTGTACTCGAAGTCTGGCGTGGGAGCCATGGCGGCGGTCCTTAGTGTTCCAGTGTGTCCGGCTGCGTCGGCGAAGCACCCCCAAGGGTAGGACCCGGTGAAACGTCGCACGCGGACGGGTCGGCCTGCGTGATCGGGGCCACTCGGACACGTGTGCGGGGGTTGCCCGGATGACTAGGCTTGGGCCGTGGACAACTTGCCGTCGAGGGACGACCAGGACGACCAGGGGCAGCCGCCCGTACCGATGACCAAGCCCGCCGCGCACGCCCCGGTGGCGGAGGCCGAGATGCGGGCCTCGGACGCCGACCGCGAACGGGTGGCCGAACTGCTGCGCGACGCCTACGCCGAGGGCCGGCTGGACGTCGAGGAGCACGCCGAGCGGATCGAGGCCGCGTACGCCGCCAAGACGATGGGGGACCTCGCGCCGCTGACCCGGGACCTGCCCGCGCACCGCTCGATCTCCTTCGAGAAGCCTCCGCTGGACGCCCCGGACGCGGCCCCGCGCCCGGCGCGGCCGCCGGCCCGGCAGGAGGCGCCGACCATGGTGGCGATCTTCGGCGGCGCGTCCCGCAAGGGCCGCTGGCGGGTCGGTTCGCACCTGCGCGCGGTGGCGGCGTTCGGCGGCGTGGAGATCGACCTGACCGACGCGGTCTTCGAGTCGCCGGAGGTGGTCATCGAGGTGGTGGCGATCTTCGGCGGGGTGGAGATCAAGGTGCCGGAGAACGTCAGCCTGCACGGCAGCGGCGTCGGGATCTTCGGCGGTTTCGACGTCAAGGAGCAGACCGCCGCGGACCCGTACGCGCCGGTCGTCCGGGTCAAGGGCGCGGCGGTGTTCGGCGGTTGCGAGGCGAAGCCGCGCAAGGGCAAGAAGCTCAAGGAGTGGGTGCGCAAGCAGCTCGGCACCGACTGACCGGCCCGGCCCGAGCGCACCGGGGTGCCCGGGTGGCGGCAACTCCCGCCCGGGCACTCGCCGTTGTGGCGAGTGCAGGCTGTAGTCGATTGCGTGCAGTGTGCATGAATCGCAGCGCTACTGGGTAGTTCCTCTCGCACATCGCTTCTTGTACGGCTGCGCACCGGAGGCGGCCTGAGGCCGGCCCGGGGGGTGAGAGCGGGGGCTCGCAGCCGGGCAGGGGCGCGAGCTTCCCCGTGTCCGAGAGCCTCGTCAGGAGTACGGCCGTGCTGCATCCGATCGAGTCCCGCCCCGTATCGCCCGTCGCCGCCGCGCAGTTGCTGGAGCAGCGGCCCGTCCCGAACCCGCAGGGCGACGACGACCCCTGGCACACCGGCGCGGCCTGCCGGCGGGACGAGGCGGGGCTGTTCTTCGCGCCGTCCAAGGAGCCGACGGCCGCCCGGCTCTCGCGGGAGGAACAGGCGAAGCAGGTCTGTGCGCGCTGCCCGGTGCTGCTGGAGTGCCGTGAGCACGCGCTGGCGCAGCCGGAGCCGTACGGCGTGTGGGGCGGGCTGACCGCTGCCGAGCGCCGGGTGGTGCTGGCCCGCCGGCGGCGCCGGGACACGGAGCTGCGCGAGGCCGCCCGGCCGCGCCGGATAGCGGGCTGAGCCCGGGAGGGCGCCCCCGGCAGCCGCTGCGCCCGCCGGTGCGGTGCGCCCACGGGTACACCCGCCGGTACGCCCGTTGATACGCCCGCGGCCTCGGCGAAGGGGGATTTCGCCGAGGCCGCGGGGGTGACGGAGCCGTGAGCCGTGCTCAGTTGGCCCGGTCGAAGTCGATCGCGCTGTACGCCCGCAGCTTGGACAGCTTGTGGGTGGAGTGGATCTCGCGGATGGTGCCGCTCTTGGAGCGCATGACCAGCGAGCTGGTGGTGGCGGTCTCCTGGCGGTAGTGCACGCCGCGCAGCAGCTCGCCGTCGGTGATGCCGGTGGCGACGAAGAACACGTTCTCGCCGCTGACCAGGTCGTCGGTGGTGAGCACCCGGTCCAGGTCGTGCCCGGCGTCGAGGGCCTTCTGGCGCTCGGCCTCGTCCTTGGGCCACAGGCGGCCCTGGATGACGCCGCCCATGCACTTCATCGCGCAGGCGGCGATGATGCCCTCGGGGGTGCCGCCGATGCCCATCAGCAGGTCGACGCCGGTGCCCTCGCGGGCGGCCATGATGGCGCCGGCGACGTCGCCGTCGGAGATGAACTTGATCCGGGCGCCCGCCTCGCGGATCTCCCGGACCAGGCCCTCGTGGCGCGGGCGGTCCAGGACGACGACGGTGACGTCCTCGACGGCGCTGCCCTTGGCCTTGGCGACCCGGCGGATGTTGACGGCCGGCGGGGCGGTGATGTCGACGAACTCGGCGGCCTCGGGGCCGGCGACGAGCTTGTCCATGTAGAAGACCGCGCTGGGGTCGAACATGGTGCCGCGGTCGGCCACGGCCAGCACGGCGACGGCGTTGTTCATGCCCTTGGCGGTGAGCGTGGTCCCGTCGACCGGGTCCACCGCGACGTCGCACTCGGCGCCGGTGCCGTCGCCGACCCGCTCGCCGTTGTACAGCATCGGCGCCTCGTCCTTCTCGCCCTCGCCGATGACGACGACGCCGTTCATCGAGACGGTGGAGACGAGGGTGCGCATGGCCTTCACGGCTGCGCCGTCGGCGCCGTTCTTGTCGCCGCGGCCGACCCAGCGGCCGGCGGCCATGGCGGCCGCCTCGGTGACCCGGACGAGCTCGAGCGCGAGGTTCCGGTCGGGAGCCTCCGGCGCGACCTCCAGGGCGCTGGGGAGGTGGTGCGGGTACTGCGTGGTCATCGTCGTTACCTCTCTGTACGCGACGGCCAGTGAGCGCCCGACTACTGCCAGGTCGAACGCCGTGGTGAGGGTCCTGCGATCGTATCTGCCCACGAGATGACTGTCTGTGGCGCATGTCGCCACCCTCCGGCGAAAAGGGCCTGTTTGCCCCTGTTCACCCGTCCGGGGGCACCCCGGGTGCCGGTGCCGAGGGCCGGATGAGTCACCATGTGGGGGTGGCTGGAGAGAGCAGAGGCATGAGGGGCCGGCAGACGGTACGGGACATGGTCCTGTCGATGCTGGCGGTCGGCGTCGTGGTCTGGATCGGGTACCTGTTCCTGCCGCACGACGCGAGCGGCGACGGCGTCCACACGAAGGACTACCGGGTGGCCGCCGCCTCGGCGAAGCGCGCCGCCCCGTACCCGCTGCTCGCCCCGGAGGGCCTCTCCGACCGGTGGCGGGCGACCTCGGTGACCTACGAGCCCGCCTCGCTGGGCAAGGGCAAGGGCAACGCCTGGCACCTGGGCTTCGTCACCCCGTCCGGCCAGTACGCCGCCGTCGAGCAGAGCGACCTCGGCCGGGACGCGGTCCTCGCCACCACGGTGGCCGGCGGCAAGCCGGACGGCACCGCGGAGGTGGCCGGGAGGTCCTGGGAGCGCCTCCAGGGTCCCAAGGAGCGCGCCCTCACCGTCCAGGACGGAACCGGCGCCACCACGGTGCTCACCGGCACCGCCTCCTACGAGGAGCTGGCCGAGCTGGCCCAGGCCCTCAAGTAGGGGCGTTCCCGCCCCACGGACACGGGGCGTTCCCGCTCCGCGGACATGCGGAAGGGCCCCGCACCGGCCGGAACCGGTGCGGGGCCCTTCGTCGTGCCCGGGCGGGCTCAGACGGTGGTGACGACCTCGTCGTAGGCCAGGCGCGGCGAACGCGGGAACCAGGCGTCCTCGCCCGGCTTGCCGATGTTCACCACGGCCAGCACCGAGTGCTCGCCGTCGGCGAAGAACTCCTTGTTGATGCCCGCGGCGTTGTAGCCGGTCATCGGGCCGGCGGCCAGGCCGGCGGCGCGGACGCCGATGATGAAGTAGCCGGCCTGCAGGGCGCCGTTCAGCGTGGCCGAGGCCTCGCGGACCGGGCGCTCGCTGAAGAACATGTCCTTGGCCTGCGGGAAGTGCGGCAGCTGGGTCGGCAGCTCCTCGTGGAACTCGTTGTCCACGGCGAGGATGGCGACCAGCGGGGCGGCGGCGGTCTTGGCCTTGTTGCCGTCGGCCATGTGCTGGACGAGGCGCTCGCGGCCCTCGGTCGAGCGGACCAGGACGACGCGCAGCGGCTGCTGGTTGAAGGCGGTCGGGCCGAACTTCACCAGCTCGTAGATGGCCTGGATCTGCTCCTCGGACACCGGCTCGTCGGTGAAGGTGTTCGCCGTGCGGGCCTCACGGAAGAGCAGGTCCTGAGCGGCGGCGTCCAGTACCAGAGCGTCGGTGGTCATGCTTCTACACCTCATGAGTGACGGGGTTCGTCGTTCGACCGGCCGGTGCCGATCACTCGTACACAACATGAGTGAAGTTTCAACTGTTCCCGTCGGCGAGGTGACCCGTGTCACATTCGGGCCGGAACGCATGCGAACCGGCCATGCGGCGAAACGATCCGGCCAGGGCGCGTCAGTTTCCGTCCGGCTCGCCCTCCTCGGCGGCCAGCGCGGCGTCCAGCCGGGCCCGGGCGCCGTCCAGCCAGCGCTGGCAGACCTTGGCCAGCTGCTCGCCGCGCTCCCAGAGCGCCAGCGACTCCTCCAGCGAGGTGCCGCCGTTCTCCAGCTGCCGGACCACCTCCAGCAGTGCGTCCCGGGCGTGCTCGTACCCGAGCGCGTCGTCCGGCGTCCGCGGCGCCGCCTCTTCCTGCTGCTGATCTGCCATGAGAGCCAGCGTAGGGGCTGGCGCCGACAGTACGGCCCCGGCCGGTGCGGGCCCGGGCGCCGGCCGGCTACTCCGCGGGCACGGCCGACTCCGCCGGCGCCGCCGACGGCTCTGCCGGCTCCGCCACGGTGACGGAGAACCCGCCGCCCGCCACCCGGGCGTGCAGCCCGTCGCCGGCCGCGACCTGGGCCGGGTCGGTCACCACCGTGCCGTCGGCCCGCTGCAGCACCGCGTAGCCGCGCTCCAGGGTGGCCGCCGGGGAGAGCGCGACCACCCGGGCCAGGGTGTGCCCGAGGTCGCTCTGCGCGTGGTCCAGCCGGTGCCCGAGGGTGCGCCGGGCGCGCTCCAGCAGGGCCGCGACCTCCTGGCCGCGGCCGTCCAGCATCCGGTGCGGTGCGGCCAGCGCCGGGCGGCTGCGGACGCCGTCCAGCCCGTGCTGCTCGCGGTCGACCCGGCCGAGCACGTGCCGCCGGGCCCGGTCGCGCAGGTTGCGGACCTTGGCCAGCTCCTCGCCGACGTCCGGCACCACCCGTTTGGCGGCGTCCGTCGGGGTGGAGGCGCGCAGGTCCGCGACGAAGTCCAGTAGCGGCTGGTCCGGCTCGTGCCCGATCGCGCTGACCACCGGCGTCCGGGCCGCCGCGACCAGCCGGACGAGGCCCTCGTCCGAGAACGGCAGCAGGTCCTCCACGCTGCCGCCGCCGCGCGCCACGATGATCACGTCCACCTCGGGGTGCTCGTCCAGCTCCCGGACGGCCGCGCTCACCCGCTCCACCGCGCTGACCCCCTGCACGGGGACGTTGCGCACCTCGAAGCGGACGGCCGGCCAGCGCCGCCGGGCGTTCTCCAGGACGTCCCGCTCGGCCGCCGAGCCGCGCCCGGTGACCAGGCCGATGCACTGCGGCAGGAACGGCAGCGGCCGCTTGCGGTCGGCCGCGAACAGGCCCTCCCCGGCGAGCCGCCGCTTCAGCTGCTCCAGCCGGGCCAGCAGTTCACCCAGCCCGACCAGCCGGATCTCCGAGGCCCGCATCGACAGCTGGCCGCGCGCCGCGTACCACTCCGGCTTCGCGTGCACGACGACCCGCGAGCCCTCCTGCACCACGTCCGCGACCTGGTCGAAGACCGAGCGGAAGCAGGTCACCGTCAGCGAGACGTCCGCCTGCGGGTCGCGCAGCGTCAGGAACACCACGCCCGCGCCCGGCCGCCGGCTCAACTGGGTGATCTGGCCCTCGACCCAGACCGCGCCGAGCCGGTCGATCCAGCCGCCGATCAGCGCGGAGACCTTGCCGACCGGGAGCGGGGCTTCGGGGGAGCTGGTGTTGGCCATGCGTACGAGGCTAGCGGCGGACGCCGACAGCGCAGGCGCGCCCGTGGACTCCGCAAACTCCGGACGTGAGCATTCACGACGGATTCCGGTCCGGAAGCGGCTCCCGTCGGCGCGGCTCTCTCCCGCCCGTACGATGGAGCCATGTCCAACACCGCGCAGCGCCGTGTCCTGCTCGCCGCCCCCCGGGGCTACTGCGCGGGCGTCGACCGCGCCGTGATCGCCGTGGAGAAGGCCCTGGAGCAGTACGGGGCGCCGATCTACGTCCGCAAGCAGATCGTCCACAACAAGTACGTGGTGCAGACCCTGGAGAAGCAGGGCGCGATCTTCGTCGACGAGACGGAGGAGGTGCCCGAGGGTTCGATCGTGGTGTTCTCCGCGCACGGCGTCGCGCCGTCCGTCCACGACGAGGCCCGGGCCGGCAAGCTCGCCACCGTCGACGCCACCTGCCCGCTGGTCACCAAGGTGCACAAGGAGGCCGTCCGCTTCGCCGACGAGGGCTTCGACATCCTGCTGGTGGGCCACGAGGGCCACGAGGAGGTCATCGGCACCATGGGCGAGGCGCCGGACCGGATCCACCTGGTGGACGGTGCCGAGGACGTGGCGGCCGTCGAGGTCCGCGACGAGTCCAAGGTCGTCTGGCTCTCCCAGACCACGCTCTCGGTGGACGAGACCATGGCCACCGTCGGCGAGCTGAAGAAGCGCTTCCCGCTGCTGGTCAGCCCGCCCAGCGACGACATCTGCTACGCCACCCAGAACCGCCAGGTCGCCGTCAAGCAGATGGCGCCGGAGACCGACCTGCTGATCGTGGTCGGCTCCAAGAACTCCTCCAACTCCGTCCGCCTGGTCGAGGTCGGCCTGGAGTACGGCGCCAAGGCCGCCCACCTGGTGGACTTCGCCGACGAGATCCAGGAGTCGTGGCTGGAGGGCGTCACCACGGTCGGCCTGACCAGCGGCGCCTCGGTGCCGGAGATCCTGGTCGAGGGCGTCCTGGACTGGCTGGCCGAGCGCGGCTACGGCGACGTGTCGACCGTCAAGACCGCCGAGGAGCACCTGACCTTCTCGCTGCCCAAGGAGCTCCGCCGCGACCTGCGCGCCGAGGCCGCGGGCAAGCTGTAGGAGCTGTCCGAGGAAGTCCGGAAAACCCGGCACCCCGCCACGGGGTGCCGGGTTTTCCGCTGTGCACGGCCGGGCGGGCTCTCGTAGCTTGGTGCGCAGGTATGCACAGGCTGTGGACAACCCGGCCTGAGGGCGTGGACAACGGAGTCGGCGGAGGGCGGTCGTCATGACGGCGGTATTCGGTGTGGACATCGGCGGTTCGGGCATCAAGGGTGCCCCCGTCGACCTCGGCCTGGGTGTGCTCGCCCAGGAGCGGCACAAGGTCCTCACCCCGCAGCCTTCGGCACCGGAGGCCGTGGTCGCCGCCGTCCGCGAGGTGGTCAGGCACTTCGGCCACCGCGGCCCGGTCGGGCTGACCTTCCCCGGCGTGGTGGTGAACGGTCAGACCAGAACCGCGGCCAACGTCGACAAGGGCTGGATCGGCCTGGACGCCGCCGGCCTGTTCCGCGAGGCGCTCGACCTGCCGGCCACCGTGCTCAACGACGCCGACGCGGCCGGGCTCGCCGAGCTCACCCACGGCGCCGGGCGCGACCGGGCCGGGGTCGTCATGGTCCTCACCTTCGGCACCGGCATCGGCAGCGCCCTCTTCGTGGACGGCGTGCTGGTGCCCAACACCGAGCTGGGCCACCTGGAGCTGCGCGGCAAGGACGCCGAGCGCCGGGCCTCCTCGGCGGCCAGGGAGCGGCACGACCTGAGCTGGGAACAGTGGGCGGGGCGGGTCGACGAGTACCTCGACCTGGTGGAGATGCTGTTCTCGCCGCAGCTGATCGTGATCGGCGGCGGGGTGAGCCGCAAGCACGAGAAGTTCATGCCGCTGCTGCGCGGGCGCGAGGCGCGGGTCGTCCCGGCGGAGCTGCGCAACGACGCCGGGATCGTCGGGGCGGCGATGGCGGCGGCCCGCGCCGCCGGCTAGGACCGGTCCCGGGACCCGCCTCGGGAGCCGCCGTCGCGAGGAGCGGAGGGGCCGCCCGGCCGCTCCGCTCAGCGCGCGCGGTGGATCCGCCGCTGGGCCACGAACCGGGCGAGCACGATGGCCGCCGCCAGTCCGGTGCCGGAGAACAGCCAGCCGGCCCGCAGCGCCAGGCCGGTCGCCAGCGCCACCACCTGGGCGGTCACCCCGGAGGACGTGACCGGGCCGAGCAGCAGCAGGGCGACGGCGAAGCCGATCGGCCCGCTGATCGGCGCGGCCAGCAGGTCGGCGAAGCGCACCCGGACGGCCAGCTGGAAGCAGATCAGCAGGTAGCCGATGCCGAACAGCACCCCGGGCCCGCCGAGGACCAGCCGGTCCAGGCCGGCCACCGCGACGGTCGCGACCACGGCGGCCACACCGGTGCCGACGGCGGTCAGCCGGGTCGGCCGCCCGGTGCGCCGGCGCCCGTAGAGGCGGCCGTTCGGGCGGCCGCCACCGCGCTCGCCGGTGCGTTCCCCGAGGCGCCCGTCCAGCCGTTCGCCCGCGCGTTCGCCGATCCGTTCGCCGGCGCGTTCGGCCGCCCGGTCGTCCGTCCGGGCGCCGAACGGCAGCCGCAGCCGGGGCCGGGCCGCGCCGGGGCGGCCGCGTTCGGGCGCTCCGGCCACGGGGCGTAGCCGGGAGGAGGCGGCGGTGCCGGCCGGTTCGGCGGTCTCGGGGGCCCGTCCGGGCCCGGGGACGGCGGCCCCGGCCGCACCGTTCGGCGGTCGGCGTCTGGGCCCTGGCGGCTGGGTTCGGATGCTCTGCTCCACCCACCCAACGTACGGTCCGATCATCGCCACACTGTGTAATGGCCGTCCGGGCCTTGCTCCGTGTCTCCGAACGGAGTACTCATGTGATCGTCGCTCAACCAGCCACGGGGGAAGCCTGACCAGCGAATTCACCTTCGAACGGCTGCACCACGTCCAGCTCGACATGCCGGCCGGCGCGGAGGACGAGTGCCGCGCCTTCTGGCACGGCGTGCTCGACATGACGGAGCTGGCCAAGCCCCCGGTGCTGGCCGCCCGCGGCGGCTGCTGGTTCCGCGGCGGCGGGGTCGAGGTGCACCTAGGGCCTGTCCGGCGGATCTTGCCGGGCCCGCGACGCTCCCCCAGCCTGGCGGCTGGGAGGTACCCCCAGAGCACGCACGCCCCCAGCCTTCGGCCGGGAGGTGCCCCCATCCTCCGCCTTGCGATGCACGCACTCAGACGCCGCGGTCTGATCCGACAAGATCCGCCGGACAGGCCCTGGGCGTGGTGCCGGAGTTCCGGCCGGCCCGGAAGGGGCACCCGGGCATCCAGGTGCGGGCGCTGGACGCGCTCGCCGAGCGGCTGGCCGCGCACGGCCACGAGGTCGTCTGGGACGACAACCTGCCCGGTCACCGTCGCTTCCACTCCAGCGACCGGCTGGGCAACCGTCTGGAGTTCCTGGAGCCGGAACCGGCGGAGGCCGGGGCCTGACCGGCTGCCCGTAGACTGGGGGATCGGCCCGTACGGTGCCGACCCAACTCCTCCAAGCCCACGGGACTGCGCTTCATGTCGCTCACGATCGGAATCGTCGGCCTGCCGAACGTCGGCAAGTCGACCCTGTTCAACGCCCTGACCAAGAACGACGTGCTGGCGGCCAACTACCCGTTCGCCACCATCGAGCCGAACGTCGGCGTCGTCGGCGTCCCGGACGAGCGGCTGGCCAAGCTCGCCGAGATCTTCGGCTCGCAGCGCATCCTCCCGGCCACCGTCGACTTCGTCGACATCGCGGGCATCGTGCGCGGCGCCAGTGAGGGCGAGGGCCTGGGCAACAAGTTCCTCGCCAACATCCGGGAGTCGGACGCGATCTGCCAGGTCGTCCGCGCCTTCACCGACCCGGACGTGGTGCACGTGGACGGCAAGGTGTCGCCCAAGGACGACATCGAGACCATCCACACCGAGCTGATCCTGGCCGACCTCCAGACCATCGAGAAGGTGCTGCCCCGGCTCCAGAAGGAGGCGCGCCTCAAGAAGGACACCGCCCCCGTGCTGGCCGCCGCCGAGGCCGCGCAGGCGGTCCTGGAGACCGGCAAGACCCTCTTCGAGGCCGGCTTCGACACCACCCCGATCCGTGAGCTGCACCTGCTGACCGCCAAGCCCTTCCTCTACGTCTTCAACGTGGACGAGGACGAGCTGGCCGACGAGGACTTCAAGAACGCCCAGCGCGGGCTGGTCGCCCCGGCCGAGGCGATCTTCCTCAACGCCAAGATCGAGTCCGAGCTGATCGAGCTGGACGACGCCGAGGCCCTCGAACTCCTCCAGTCCATGGGCCAGGAGGAGCCCGGCCTCGCCACCCTCGCCCGGGTCGGCTTCGCCACCCTCGGCCTGCAGACCTACCTCACGGCCGGCCCCAAGGAGACCCGCGCCTGGACGATCAAGAAGGGCGCCACCGCCCCCGAGGCCGCCGGCGTGATCCACACGGACTTCCAGAAGGGCTTCATCAAGGCCGAGGTGATCTCCTTCGCCGACCTGGTCGAGACCGGCTCCATCGCCGAGGCCCGCGCCAAGGGCAAGGCCCGTATCGAGGGCAAGGAGTACGTCATGCAGGACGGCGACGTGGTGGAGTTCCGCTTCAACGTCTGACGCGTGCGCACCCCGGGAGGGGGCGGGGCCCGGTGGGGCGCCGCCCCCTCCCGGCGTGTCCGGGTGCTTCGCACGGGACGGATGAGTACGCGTACTCATGTGCCGGGCGGGCGGGGATCGGCAGACTCCGGAGCATGGAGAGCCAGCCGTCCCCCGAGTCCGCACCGTCCGGTGAGACGCCCCCGCGCCCGGACGTGCCCGCCGGGCCGCCCGGCTGCCCGGACTGCGGGGCCCCGCTCGGGGAGCGGCCGCCGGCCCGGTGCCCCGGGTGCCGGCTGCCGCTGCAGGGGGCCGTCGCCGCGCAGCTCTGGCGGGTGGAGCAGGGGCTGCAGCAGCTCGACCTGCGGCGCCTGGCGCTGTTGGAGGAGCGGGCCGTGCTGCTCGGCCGGCTGCGCGCGCTGCGGTACGCGCCCGATCCCGCGCCCGGGCCGGCCTCGGTGTGGGCCGGGCCGCCGACGGGGGCCGGCGGGGCGTCCGAGGTGTCCGGGCGTTCGGCGCAGACCGCGCTGCTGGTGCTCGGCGGCGCGCTGGTGGTCGTCGCCGCCCTGGTCTTCACCGTGGTCAGCTGGGGCCACCTCGGCCTCGGCGGCCGGACCGCCGTGCTGCTCGCGCTGACCGGGTGCGCCCTCGCCGCGCCGGTTCCCCTGCGCCGCAAGGGACTTGCGGCCACCGCGGAGACCTTCGCCACCATCGGGCTGGTCCTGGTGCTGCTGGACTGCTACGCCACCCGCGCCGCGGGGCTGGCCGGCCTGGACGCCGTGGGCGCGCCCGGCTACTGGGCGGTGGTCACCGCGCTGGTCGCCGCGGGGGCGATGGGGTACGGGGCCACGACCCGGCTGCGGGCGCCGCTGGCGGTGGGCTTCCTGCTGGGACGGCTGCCGGCGCTGCTCGGCGTGAGGGCGGCCGGGCTGGGCGACGTGATCGGCAACGCCACCGCGCTGGTGGCCACGGCGGCGGTGGACTACGCGGTGCTGCGCGGGGTGTCCGCGCGCGAGGGGCTGCGCGACCGGCTGCGCCTCGGGCGCTTGCTGCCGGCGGCCGGTGTGGTCACCGTGCTGAGCGGCCTGCTGGGCGGTCTGCTCGCCGTGAACGTCTCGCTGGCGGCCGGGCTGCACCGGACGGCCGTGGCGGCGGACGACGGGATTCCGGAGGCGGTCCGGGCCTGGCTGCCGCTCGGCGGGCTGGCGCTGCTGGCGCTGGCCGTGGCGCGGCCGTACCCGGGGGTCGGGCTGCCCGGGCTGTCGGCCGGCAACCGGCTGCTGGCCGCCGGGACGGCCGGGGCCGCGGTGCTGGCGGCCGCCGGCGGCACGTTCGGCCACCTGCTGCCGGCGGGCTGGAGTGCGGCGGGGTTCGCGTGGCCGGCGGCGCTGCTCGCCGTCGCGGCGGGGGCGGTCGTCCGTCCGCGGGGCCGGGCGGCCTCCGGCGAGCCGGCGGGGGAGCCCGCCGAGGTGCTGTCCGTCGGGCTGTTCCGGGTGGCGGGGCTGACCCTGCTGGTGAGCTCGGTCGCCTCCGTGGCGCAGGTGGTGCCCGCGCTGTTCGTGCCGCTCACGCACGTGGACGCCGTCTGGGCGTCCGCGACCGTGCCCGTGCTCCCGGCCTGGCCGGTTCCGGCGGCCGGGCTGACCGCCTACTGGCTGCCGGTCGTCGTCCTGGCGGCGCTCCACGCGCTCAACGCCGAGGTGCTCCGTGCGGAAGGGCCGGCCGGGAAGCCCGCGGAGCAGGGCTCCGAGGGGCAGGACACCGGGGTACAGGGAGCAGACGGGCAGGACGCCGAGGGGCAGGACGCCGAGGGGCAGAGCCCCGGCCGGCGGCGCGCCGTGGGGCGGCCCGCCTGGCCGGGGCCGGTGCTCGCGGTGGCCGGCGTCCCCGGCCTGGCCCTGCTGCCGGTGGCCCTCGGGCTGCCGTACGGCGCGGCGGTCGCCACCGCGGCCGGGCTCGCGGTCCTCGCCGCCGCGGCCGCCGTGCTGCGCCCGGCCGGCCCGACGGGCCGGGCCGCGACGCCCGGCCTGGTGGCGGCCACCGTGCTCGCGCTGCTGTGGGCGCTCGCCGACCGGGCGGCGACGATCACCGTGCTCGCCCTGGGCGCCGCCGTCGCCGGGATGCTGACGGTGCTGTCGGCCCGGTCCCGTTCCGCCACGCCGAAGGCCCTACGGCCCGACGTCACCGCGGCCTTCGCCGTGTCGGCGCTGGGCGCCGAGGCGGCGGCCGTCGGCTGGACGGCCGGTCTCGCGCTCCCCGACGCCATGCTCGCCGTGCTCGCGGTGGCCGTCGCCGCGGCCGCGGTCGCGGCCCTGACCGCGGCGCGCCCGGCCCGGCGCGCGGTCTCCCGCGCGGTCGAGGGCGCCGGCTACGCGCTCGCCGCCGTCGCCTGCGCCCTGACGGCCGGTGACCTCGGGCGGCTGAGCTTCGCCCTGACGGTGGCCGGGGTGGCCGCGCTGGGGATCGCGCTGCGCCGCGACCGCCGCCGGCCGGCGACCGTCGCCGCGGTCGTGCTGCTGATCGCCGCCTCCTGGCTGCGGCTGGCGCTGTGGGAGGTGCGGGCGCCCGAGGCGTACAGCCTCTCGGTGTCGGCGGCCGCGCTGGTGCTCGGCGGCCTGCAGCGGCGGCGCGACCGCGAGGTCCGTTCCTGGGCGGCGTACGGCCCGGGGCTCGCGCTCGGGCTGGCGCCGAGCCTGGTCGCGGCGTGGGGCGACACGCACTGGCTGCGTCCGCTGCTGCTGGGCGCGGCGGCGGTGGCGGTGACCGTGCTGGGCGTCCGGTTCCGGCTGCAGGCTCCGCTGCTGCTCGGTGGGGCGACCCTGCTCCTGGTCGGCGGGCACGAACTGGCGCCGACCGTCGTCCAGGTGCTCGGCCTGCTGCCGCGCTGGGCGCCGCTGGCCGCCGCCGGCCTGCTGCTGCTCGTCCTGGGGGCGACGTACGAGCAGCGGCTGCGGGACGCCCGGCGGCTGCGGGCGGGCCTCGGCCGGCTGGGCTGACCCCGAGCCGGCCCCGAGCGGACCTCAAGCGGAACAGAGTCCGCCGCTTGTTCGAGACGGACGGACATTGACTGCCCTGGGAGCGAACTTGATTGACTGATGATCAATTGTGCGGGGGCGGGTGTCCGGCGAGGCCGGCACCCGCACGGCCGCCCGGCCCGGCCCGCACCGCGTGAACATCTTGGGGGAAGTTCAGTGACTCGTCCGAACAAGCCTGCCCTGAGCCGCCGCACGCTGCTCGGAGGGACGGCGGCGGCCGGCGTCGGAGCCGTCCTGGCGTCCGGCACTCCCGCAGCGGCGGACCCGGGCAACCGGCGCAACCCGATCGACCAGGCCGCGGTCGACGCCGTCGCCACCCGGCTCGACGACGGCCTGATCGCGCTGCGGCGCGACCTGCACCAGCACCCCGAGACGACCGGGCGGGAGACGTACACCGCCGCGGCGGTCGCCGGCCGGCTGCGCGCGGCGGGCCTCGACGTGACCACCGGCGTCGGCCGCATCGTGGTGAACGGCGAGGAGCTGGAGCGCACCGGGATCGTCGCGGTCCTGAAGGGCGCGCGCCCCGGGCGGACGGTGGCCTACCGGGCGGACATGGACGCGGTGCCGGGGAACGGCATCGTCACCTCGGACCGGAACCACCCGGCGGCGCACGCCTGCGGCCACGACCTCCACACCACCGTGGGCGTCGGCGTCGCGCAGGTGCTGGCGCAGCTGCGGAACCGGCTGAGCGGCACGGTGGTCTTCTTCTTCCAGCCCGGCGAGGAGGGCCTGGCGGGTGCCCGGGCGATGATCGACGCCGGGGTGCTGGAGGACACCGGCGCCGAGGAGATCCACGCCCTGCACTGCGGGCCCTACCCGGTGGGGCAGTTCGCGGTGACTCCGGGCAGCGGGCTGCCGGGCCAGGACTGGGCCAGGGTCACCCTGGCGGGCGCGGACGCGCCGGCGGCGGCGGGCCGGCTGGTGACCGAGCTCGGCGGGCTGGCCACGGTGGCCCCGGTGCCGACGCCCGCGGACGCCTACCTGGAGCAGATGGTCGCGGACGTGCAGACGCCGGACGGGCCGCTGGCCCGGTTCGTGGTGATCCGCGCCAGGGCGGCGGACAAGCCGGACGCGGAGGGCAACGTCGCCGTCGACGTGACGTTCCGCTGCTGGCCCGAGGACCGCAACGTCGAGATCCGGGAGGAGATCCGCCGGCTGGCGCAGCCGTACGCCGGGGCGGTCGTCACGTACCCCAAGGAGCCCTTCCCGGCCATGGTCTGCCCGGAGAACGACGCCGCCGCCCTGGCCCGGCACCTCCGGCGGGTGCTCGGCCCCGGCGGGGTGACGGTGAACCACGCCGCGTTCCCCTTCAACGGGGAGGACTACGCGCTGTTCCTGGACCGCATCCCGGGGACCTACACCTTCCTCGGGGTCCGCACCCCCGGCGCCGCGATCACGACGAGCTTCCCGCACTACGACCAGTTCACGCCGGACGAGCGCGCGATCGGCGTCGGCGTCCGTGCCATGGCGGGCTGGCTCGCCACCCGCACCCGCTGCTGAGCGGAGGCGGGGGCCCCGCGGCCGGGTGACGCCCGGCCGCGGGGCTCAGCCCAGCAGGTGGGCGTTGACCGCGCGGGCCTCCCCGGCCAGCTCCGGCAGCTCCACCACCTCGACCCCGGCCGCCTCCAGCAGGGAGGTCCCCTGGGTCTCCGCGACGAAGGTGTCCGGCTCGCTCCAGGCGACCACCACGCGCGGGACACCCGCCGCGATCAGCAGCCGGGCGCACGGGCGCGGCCGCGAGGCGCGCTGCCCGCAGGGCTCCAGCGAGCTGTAGACGGTCGCACCGCGCAGCCGCGGGTCGCCGGCCGGCAGCTTGGCGAGGGCCGCCTCCTCGGCGTGGTCGTGCGGGTCCGTCTCCCGGCTCCAGCCCTCGGCGAGCACCTCGCCGTCCGCGCCGACGACCACCGCGCCGACCGAGAACGCCGTGTCGGAGGGCGGGCAGCGGCGGGAGAGCTCGACGGCCCTGCGGAGGAAACGCAGGTCGGACGGGTCGGCGGTCACGGGGCGGGCTCCTTCGGGGCGTACCTGAGCAGGACGACGTCACCCACGGTACGGGCCTCCAGCAGCCGCATCCGGCGGGCCGGGCCGCCGGGGAAGGCGGCGGGGTGGACGAAGCGCGGCGCCCCGGCCTGACCGACCAGCAGCGGGGCGACGGCGAGCTGGAGCTCGTCGGCGAGGCCCTGGGCGAGGAACTGGGTGTGCACGCCGCCGCCGCCCTCGACCATCAGCCGCCGCACCCCGCGGGCGGCGAGGTCGTCCAGCACCGCGCCCAGGTCCACCGAGCCGCCGAGCGCCACCACCTCGGCCAGTTCGTCCAGCGCCGGCCGCAGCACGGCGGCGCCCGCGTCCGTGGAGTAGGCGAGCTTCCCGCCGCCGGTGTGCCAGAACCGCAGCGACCGGTCGAGCGCGCCGCTCGCGCTGAGCGTGACCTTCAGCGGGTACTCGGACCGTCCGGCGGCGAGCCGGGCCGCCCGCCGGCCGGGGTCGTTGACCAGCAGCCGGGGGTTGTCCGCGCGCAGGGTGTTGCCGCCCACCAGGACCGCGTCGGCGGCGGCCCGCTCCTCGTCCACCCGGTCGAAGTCGGCCGGGTTGGAGAGCAGCAGCCGTTCGGGGGAGGCGTCGTCGAGGTGCCCGTCGAGCGACATCGCGGCGCTCAGCAGGACGAAGGGGCGCGGGCGGGTCATGGCGGAACCGTTCTGTCGGGTGCGCGTCCACCGTACGGCCCGGCCGCGGGCGCGAACGGCAGAGGCCTGCTGTTCGTCCGGCGGCCCGCCGGCGGAGGGGCGGCGTTCGCCGACGGGCCCCACCCTGGTCCGGACCTCGCACCGCCCCCCGTCGAAGGGCTGCCACCGTGTCCCGCCTCTCCCGCGGCCTGCTCCCGGCCGTCGCCGCCGCCGCGATGCCGGTGCTCGCACTGCTGCCGGCCTCGCCCGCCGCCGCCGTGACGTACGGAACCCCCACGATCACCCTCTCCGCCGGCTACCTCTCCGGCGCGGTCGGCGCCACCGGTGACCCGACGGTCACCGTCACCGTCGCCCAGAGCGGCGCCGCCGCCTCCGCGCTCACCGTGGCGGCCTCGGCGAGCACCCGCAGCACGGTCGCCCGCACCGGCGACGTCACCGTCACCGGCACCACCGGGACCCGCTCCCTCGCGGTCGCCGCCCAGGGCGTCGGCTACACCGACCTCACCATCAAGGTCACCGGCCTCGGCGGCAAGACCGCGTCCAAGACGCTGCACTACGCGGCCTCGCCGACCGTGCAGTACTCGGCCGACAGCCGCTACCTGACCGGCTCCAGCGACGCCTCGGCGGCGGTGGACGCGGGCGGCGGCTACATCGTGGTGGCCGACGACGAGTCCAACGTGCTGCGGCTCTACGACCGCAACGCCTCGGGCGCGCCGGTCCGCACCTGGGACTTCAGCTCGGCGCTCGGCGTCTCCAAGGAGATCGACATCGAGGGCGCCACCCGGGTCGGCAACACCGTCTACTGGACCGGCTCGCTGGGCAACAACAAGGACGGCGTCATCAAGACGGAGCGGCACACCGTCTTCGCCACCACCGTCACCGGCTCGGGCGCGAGCACCCAGCTGGCGCTCGCGGGCAAGTACACCGGCCTGCGCGCCGACCTGATCGCCTGGGACAGGGCCAACGGCGACCGCTACGGCTTCGCGGCGGGCGCGGCGGACGGCCAGGTGCCCAAGCAGATCGACGGGTTCAACGTCGAGGGCCTGGAGTTCGCCCCGGGCAGCTCCACCACCGCGTACGTGGGCTTCCGCGCACCGCTGGCCCCGGCGGTCACCGGCGGCCGGGCGCTGATCGTGCCGGTCACCAACTTCTCGTCGCTGCCGGGCGGTTCGGCACACGCCACGTTCGGTGCCCCGATCGAGCTGGACCTCGGCGGGCTCTCGGTCCGCGACCTGCGGCGCAACGCGCTCGGCCAGTACCTGATCGTGGCCGGTTCCTGGGCCGCGGACGACAACTCCGACCCGTACGCGCTCTACCGCTGGGACGGCCAGCCCGGCTCGCAGCCCGTCAAGGTGCTGGACCTGCCGACCAGCGACGCGGGCGGCTGGGAGGCCGTGCCGGACGTCCCGGACCTCACCGCCGCCGGCGCCCGGGTGCAGCTGATCACCGACGACGGCTCCGCCGACCTGTACGGCGACGGCGTGGCGGCCAAGGACCTCACCCACCCCGAGTGGAAGAAGTCCCGCACCACCTGGTTCACCCTCAACTAGGCACGACGGAACGGCGGAAGCCCCCGGCCGCACAACCCGGCCGGGGGCTTCCGGCTGCCCCGATCCGATCGGAATATGAGACGAACCTTCTCGCCATGCGGGACGAGCGGTAGCGTCGGGGGCGTCGGAGAACCGAGACCCGCCCAGGGGGACGCCATGTCCGGACCGCAGCCCGCCGCCTACACGCACGGACACCAGGAGTCCGTGCTGCGCTCGCACCGCTCCCGCACCGCCGCCGACTCGGCCGCCTACCTGGTGCCGCACCTGCGGCCCGGGCAGGCCGTGCTGGACGTCGGCTGCGGCCCCGGCACCATCACCGCCGACCTGGCCGAACTGGTCGGCCCCGGTGGGCGGGTGGTGGCCGTCGACACCTCGGCCGAGGTGCTGGAGGCGGCGGCCGCGCACGTCGCCGGGCGTGGCCTGTCCAACATCGTCTTCGTGGTCGCGGACGTCCACGGACTGCCCTGCGCGGACGGGGAGTTCGACGTGGTGCACGCCCACCAGGTGCTGCAGCACGTGGCCGATCCGGTGGCCGCGCTGCGGGAGATGCGCCGGGTGACGGCGGAGGGCGGCGTGGTCGCCGCCCGGGACGTCGACTACGCGAGCATGACCTGGTACCCGGAGGTGCCCGAACTGGACCGCTGGCTGGAGCTGTACCGGCGGATCGCCCGGGCCAACGGCGGCGAGCCGGACGCCGGGCGGCGGCTGCTGTCCTGGGCCCGGGCGGCGGGCTTCGCCGAGGTCACCGCCTCCTCCAGCACCTGGACGTTCGCGACGCCGGAGCGCCGGGAGTGGTGGGGCGGGATGTGGGCCGACCGCACGGTGGGCTCCGCCCTCGCCGCGACGGCGGTGGCGGGCGGCCATGCGGACCGGGCGGAGCTGGAGCGGATCGCGGCCGGCTGGCGGGGCTGGGCGGCGGACGGGGACGGGTGGTTCGCGATGCTGCACGGGGAGGTGCTGGCGCGCGGGTAGGACGTGCCGGAAGGGCGTGCGAAAAGGGGTGGAAGGGCTGTCGGCAAGATCGGGTAGAGTCGCGCGTCCGTTCCCATCGCCGGGGTGTGCTCCGTCTGCGGAACGTTCGAGTCGAACTGCCGAGCTGATGCCCGTGACCGGCGGGCCGGGGGAGTCCCACGTGTCCAGTCCCGAGCCCGACGCGCCCGCCCCCGCGCCGGACGCCCCCGCGGCCGATGCCCCCGTGGCGGACGTTCCCACGGACGTTCCCGCGGACATCCCGGCACCGGCCGGTCCCGTGGCGGATCCGCGCGTGGTGGACCGCCCGGTGACGGATGCTCCGGCCGCCGAAGCTGCCGACGCCGGTGCCGACGCCGTCGGCCCGGCCGCGGACAGCCCGGCCACGGACAGCCCGGCCACGGAGACCGCGGCCCCGGACGCGCCGGCGCCCGACGGCCGGGTGGAGCTGACCAAGCCGTCCCGGGACACCGAGCCGCCCGCCCCGGCCGAACCCGCTGCCGCACCGGCCGAACCCGCCGTGCCGGTCCAGCCCGCCGAACCCGCCAGGCCCGTGGACCCGTGGGCCGTCCCCGACCCCGCCGCGGCCCGTGCCGCCGCCGACGCCCGGGCGTGGGCCGGCGCCGCCGTGCCGCCGGTCCCGCCGCCGGCCGCCACCGGCTGGGCCGCCGTCCCGCCCGGCGCGCTCTCCGGCTTCCAGCCCGGCTACGCCTACCCGCAGGCCCCCGAGGTCACCAACGGCTTCGCCGTCGCCGCCCTGATCACCGGTCTGCTCTGCATGTGGCCGCTCGCGCTGGTCTTCGGCACCGTCGCGCTGGTCCAGATCCCCAAGCGCAACGAGCGCGGCCGCGGCATGGCCGTGTCCGGCGTGGTCTTCGGCGTCCTCGGGGTGCTGACCTTCCTGATGCTCGTCATCGGCGCGCTCGCCGAGGGCGTCGACCCGTCCGACCGGGCCGGTCGCCCCCCGCACCTCCCGAAGGCCCCGCCGGGATCCGTGCTGTGGTCCGCGCTCAAGGCCGGCGACTGCTACAACCCGCCCGGTGTCCCGACGGGCGACGACCCCGAGGGCGGGGACCAGACCGTCGCCTGGGTGCTCAGGGTGCCGTGCGCCGGCCCGCACTTCGGCGAGGTGGCCGGCACCGTACGGATCCCGGACGGCGACGGCCCCTACCCCGGTGAGAGCGGCCTCCGCGAGCGTGCCGCCACGCTCTGCGACCCGGTGCTTGACGAGTACGCCCTCGACTACTGGGCCGTGCCGGACGGCATGGAGGAGGTCTACCTCTACCCGAGCCGGGCCAACTGGAAGTCCGGCGAACGCGCCGTCACCTGCACCTACGAGGACCGCTACACCCAGCACCGGGGCAGCGTCCGGACCGACCGGGCCGCCCTGACCCCGGCCCAGCTCGGCTACCTGGAGGCCGCCCGGTCCTTCAACGCCGTGTTCTGGAAGGAGCCCGACGCCGAGGTCGCCGACGCGAACCCCGAGTACCGGGCGTGGGCCCGGCAGATGGCCGACGCCTCCCGCAAGGAGGCCGAGGAGCTGTCCAAGGGCTCGACGGTCTGGCCGGAGGCCGCCCGGCCGAAGGTGGCCGAGCTGGTGGCCGCCCAGCGGGAGGCGGCCGCCGTCTGGGACACCGCGGCGAAGACCACCGACGGCACCGCGCTCGAACGTGAGGTGCGGCGGGCGAAGTCCCTGGTGGCCAAGTCGGCCAAGGCGTCGGTGGAGGTCCGCCGCGAGCTCGGGCTCTCGACCGGCGAGCAGGTCGGCGACATCCAGACCTGATCCCGCCGCCCCGCTGATCCCGCCACCGCGCCTGCCGCGCCGCAACCCCGGTGCCGACGGGGCCGGCGGGGCCTGCCGGACCGGGCCTTACCGGGCGTTAACCGGGCCCGTACCTGCCGGTAGCGAGCCCGGCGTAGCGTCCGACGGGCGCGGTCCCGGCCCGACCCCCACGCGGGCCGGGGGCCGCGCGCCCGCGAGCGCCGCCACGGGCCGCGCCCACGACCGCCGCCACGGGCCCTACGCTCAGCGGCATGGACTCCTTTCGGGTGATGCGGCAGGACGACAACGGCAACCGCTTCCAGGTCGCCCGGGGCCTCGACCGGGTCGCGGCCGACGGGCTGGCGGCCGAGTTCGAGGCCCGCGGCCACAAGCAGCTGTACTGGGTGGAGCCGGAGGGCCCCGGGGCACGCCCTAAGGTCGGGGACATGGAGAACCGGATCGTCGTCGGCGGCGCCATCGTCCACCAGGGCCGGGTGCTGGCCGCCCGCCGCAGTGCACCGGCCGAGGTGGCCGGCCGCTGGGAGTTCCCGGGCGGCAAGGCCGAGCCGGGCGAGACCGAGCCGCAGGCGCTGGAGCGGGAGCTCCTGGAGGAGCTGGGCATCCGGGCGCGGGCGGTGGAGCGGCTGCCCGGTGCGTGGCTGGTCCGGCCGGGCCTGGAACTGCACCTGTGGGTGGCCGGCCTGGTCTCCGGCGACCCGCAGCCGCTGGAGGACCACGACGAGCTGCGCTGGCTCGGCCCGGAGGAGCTGGCCGAGGTCGACTGGCTGGACCACGACCGCGCCGTCCTCCCGCACCTCGCCCGGCTCCTCGCCACCACCCCCTGAGCACCCGGCGGAGCACCCCTCCGCCCATTCGCCTGAGCACCCCGCCGCCCACCCGGCGCCCGCCTTCCGCGGGCCCCGCCGCGCCCGGCGTCCCGCCCCCGGGCCGGACGCCGCCGCGCCGCGCCTACGCCGGGTAGGCCAATCGGAAAAGCCGACCCGGAAGCCGGGATAGCCTGGGTTCTGCTGGGTATGTCACTTTTCGGCACTATTCGTCACCATCGGTGAGCCGTCCCCAGCCGGCGCCGCCGATCGACCAGAGCCGGAGGCCCCGTCGGTGTCGAGTACCGGTAACGGCGGCGGGGGAGTGCGACGCGCGGGCACCGGGGGGAGCGCCGCCGCCCGCGCCCGCCTGCGCCGTGGCGCGCGCCCTCTTCAGCCGCACCCAGGACATGCTCGACTTCTTCCGCCGCTCCGCCTGGGACGGCGGCCC
>NZ_JBEYVJ010000048.1:0-36854 GCF_040643935.1 Kitasatospora sp. NPDC047058
GTTGACTTTTGGCACGCTGTTGAGTTCTCAAGGAACGGACACTTCCTTCGGACCGCCTTCCAGCGGGCCCTCCGGGCGCTTCGTTCTTTCGTGTTTCCAGCTTATCAGATGTTTTCCGCCCCGTTTTCCGGAGCTTCATTCCCATCGGATTTGCTTTCCGCTTGTCCCCGCTCTCTCGCGGCGACTCCGGAACTGTACGGGGATCGGCCCGCCCCATGCAAATCGTCCCGCCCTGCCGGAGCAGGACGGGACGATCCGTGGTTCAGGCACGCGTCAGGCGCGTCCCATCTCCTCCGCGATGGCGGCCGCGAAGGCGTCGATGTCCGCCTCCGTGGTGTCGAACGAACACATCCAGCGGACCTCACCGGTGTGCTCGTTCCAGAAGTAGAAGCGGTAACGCTTCTGCAGTCGCTCGCTGACCTCGCGCGGAAGAATCGCGAAGACCGCGTTCGCCTGCACCGGGCGGACGATCGTCACGCCGTCGATGTCGCGGACCGCCGCTTCCAGCCGGCTGGCCATGGCGTTGGCGTGGCCGGCGTTGCGCAGGTAGAGGTCACCGGCGAGCAGCGCCTCGAACTGGACCGAGACGAAGCGCATCTTCGACGCCAGCTGCATCGAGGTCTTGCGCAGGTACTTGATGTTGCGGACCCGCTCGGGGTTCAGCACCACCACGACCTCGCCGAAGAGCAGACCGTTCTTCGTGCCGCCGTACGACAGCACGTCGACGCCGACCTCCGTCGTGAAGGCGCGCAGCGGCACGCCGAGCGAGGCCGCGGCGTTGGCCAGGCGCGAGCCGTCCACGTGCACGAGCATGCCGTGCTGGTGGGCGTGCTCGGTGATGGCCCGGATCTCCTCGACGGTGTAGAGGGTGCCGAGCTCGGTGCTCTGGGTGATCGAGACCGCGAGCGGCTGCGCGCGGTGCTCGTCGCCGAAGCCCCAGGCCTGCTGGTCGATGAGCTCGGGGGTGAGCTTGCCGTCCGGGGTGGGGACGGTGAGCAGCTTGATGCCGCCCATCTTCTCGGGGGCGCCGCCCTCGTCCACGTTGATGTGGGCGGTCTCGGCGGCGATCACCGCGCCCCAGCGGGGCAGCAGGGCCTGCAGGGCGACGACGTTGGCGCCGGTGCCGTTGAAGACGGGGTACGCCTCGGCCTTCTCGCCGAAGTGGCGGCGGAAGACGTCCTGCAGGTGGGTGGTGTAGTCGTCCTCGCCGTACGCGACCTGGTGACCGCCGTTGGCCAGGGCTATCGCGGCGAGGACCTCCGGGTGCACGCCGGCGTAGTTGTCGCTGGCGAAGCCGCGGACGGCGGGGTCGTGCCGCCGTACCGCGTCCGTGCCGGAGGTGCCGGAGGTGGTGGGGTCGGTCATCGGGCTGTCAGCCACAGGTGCTGTCCGTTCAGTTCTGCTGCGGGGCGGTCCCAGAGGCCCGCCAGGGATGCGGCGAGGTCGGCGGTGTCCGTGAAGCCGGCGAACTTCGCGTCCGGCTTCTCGGCCCGCATCTCGGGACTGACCAACGCCTTGATCACCAGGATCGCAGCTGCGGCGGTGGGCTCGCCGTCCTCGGCGGTGGTCTCCTTCTTGAAGGAGTCCGCCATGGCGAGCGTCCACGCCTCGGTGGCGGCCTTGGCGGCCGCGTAGGCGGCGCCGCCGGCGGTCGGCTTGTGCGCGGCCGCGGCGGAGACCATGGCGTAGCGGCCGGACTCGCTGCGGACCAGGGCCGGCTGGAAGGCCAGCGAGGTGTGCTGGAGGGTCCGGACGACGGTGTCGTGCAGGAAGTCCCAGTCGTCGATCCGGGAGTCGAAGAAGGTCTTGCTGCCGCGCCAGCCGCCGACCAGGTGGAACAGGCCGTCGACGTGGCCGTGCTCGGCCTCCAGGTGGTCGGCCCAGTCGTGCACCTCCTGCGGGTCGAGCAGGTCGATGACCTGCCCGCTGACCCGGGCACCGGGGACGGCGGCCCGCACGCTGTCGAGCGCCTTGTCGAGGCGCTGCGGGTCGATGTCGGCGCCGATCACCGTGGCGCCGTCGGCCGCGAGGCGGCGCATGACGGCCTGGCCGGCCGGGCCGCTCGCTCCGGCGACGGCGATGACCTTGCCGGTGAGCGACTTGTCGGTGGTGCTGGTCACGCGGCGACTCCCTGGATGCCGTTACCGGTGATGCCGGTGGTGGAGGCGATGACGCCGCTCAGCTTCTTGTTGAGGGCCTCGAAGAACATGCTCAGCGGGAACTCGTCCGGCAGCACCGCGTCGCAGAGGGCCTTGTTGAGGGCCTTGCCGTCGGTGATGTCGAGCGGCAGCGCCTCGGGGCCCTTGGCCCAGGTGGAGGCGGGGTGCGGGGTGAGGTAGCGGGAGACCAGCTCGTAGGCGGCGATCCAGTGGGCCGCCTTCGGGCGGTCGATGCCGTCCCGGTAGAGGGTCTCGATCTCGCCGCAGAGCGCGTTGGTGACCTGCGGGGCCCGCTCCCAGTCGATGCTGAGGCGGTTGTCGCGCCAGCGCAGCGCGTCGTGCTTGTGCAGGTAGGCGAAGAGCAGCTGGCCGCCGAGGCCGTCGTAGTTGCGCACGCGGTCACCGCTGACCGGGAAGCGGAAGATCCGGTCGAACAGGATCGCGTACTGGACGTCGCGGGCGTGCTTGTTGCCCTCGGACTCCAGCTTCACGGCCTCCTTGAAGGTCGTGAGGTCACAGCGGAGCTCCTCCAGGCCGTACATCCAGAACGGGCTGCGCTGCTTGATCATGAAGGGGTCGAACGGCAGGTCGCCGTGGCTGTGGGTGCGGTCGTGCACGAGGTCCCACAGCACGAAGGTCTCCTGCGCGCGGTGCTGGTCCTGCAGCAGGCCCTCGGCGTCGGCCGGGATCTCCAGGCCGAGCTGCTGGACGGCGCTGGTGCTGACGGCGCGGAAGCGGGCGGCCTCGCGGTCGCAGAAGATGCCGCCCCAGGTGAAACGTTCCGGCGCCTTGCGCACGGCCACGGTCTCGGGGAAGAGGACGGCGGAGTTGGTGTCGTAGCCGGCCGTGAAGTCGGTGAAGGTGATCGGCACGAACATCGGGTTGTCGAAGCGGGTGCGCTCCAGCTCGGCCAGCCAGTCCGGCCAGACGACCTTCAGCAGGACGGCTTCCAGGTTGCGGTCCGGGTTGCCGTTCTGGGTGTACATCGGGAAGACGACCAGGTGCTCGAGGCCGTCCTCGCGCTGGTCGGCGGGCTGGAAGGCGAGCAGCGAGTCCAGGAAGTCTGGCTCCCGGTAGCCGGTGTCCGCCCACTTGGCCAGGTCGACGTCGACGGCGGTGAGGTACTCGGCGTCGTGCGGGAACAGCGGGGCGAGCTCCTCGACGGCACCGCGGACGGTGGCGACCAGCGGGTCGACCGTGTGCCGCTGCACGGCGGCGAGGTCGATCGAGCCGTCCTTGGACTGGAGCGGGCGCAGGGCCTCGACGGCTTCCTTCAGGCGCAGCCAGGCCGGGTGGCCGGCGAGGTCGGAGACCGGAGCGTCGGCCGCCTCAGCGAGCTTTGGCGAAAGATTCTGCATCGGGGACTCACTTCGACAGGAGGGTTTTCAACGGGACCACCATAAGTACGAAAGGTTCTCCTGTTCAAGGGGGGGCCTGCCGACAGATCTCCCGTGATCAGGGCCGACGACAGGACAACGGCCGGTGAACGGCGGCCCAACGGCCGTGCCGGGGGCGGGATGTCCGGCATGTGGAACGGCGTGCGGATCTTCTGGACAGGCGCACCGTGGGGATGCGAACCTCCCGCCATGCTCCCGGCGGTGAACCTGGTGGCCCGGCGCCCCATCGACCTGCTCCGGGCGCCCTCGTGTTGTCACGTCTGCGGTTGTGCGTGCGGCCCCTGCTGCCGCTGTCGCTGATCCGGCTCGGGGGTGCCGCGGATGCGGCCCCGTACGCCGACCATGCCGCCTGTGTTCCGGCGCCGCCACCGGGGGGAAGTGACCCGCCTGGGTGCGGCCCCGCCGGCCCGGCCGACGCCCGCGCGTTTTCTCCCTCTCCGCCCTGCCCGGTCCCTGCCTCCAGGAGCCCCTTCATGACCTCTCTGCGCAAGCCGTTCACCGCCCTGCTGGTCGCCGCCGCCGCGCTGACCGCCTGCGCCCCGCAGGACGGCGCCTCCGACGCCGGTGCGAGCGCGCCGGGGACGGCCGGCGGCTGCGCGCCGGGTGCGCTGGCCACCCGGACGACGGGGACGCTGACCGTGGGCACCGACAAGCCGGCGTACGACCCGTGGTTCTCCGAGGACGAGCCGGGGAACGGGAAGGGCTTCGAGTCGGCGGTGGCGTACGCGGTGGCCGAGAGGCTGGGGTACCCGAAGGAGAAGGTGACCTGGGTGGTCACGCCGTTCGGCAAGGCCACCGCCCCGGGAGCCAAGGACTTCGACTTCGACGTCAACCAGGTCTCGATCAGCGCCGAGCGCCGGCAGGCGGTGGACTTCTCCTCCGGCTACTACGACGTGCGGCAGGCGGTGATCGCGCTGAAGGGCTCCAAGGCGGCCTCCGCCAGGAGCATCGCCGACCTGAAGGGCGCCAAGCTGGGCGCCCAGGTCGGCACCACCAGCCTGGACGTGGTCACCGGCACGATCAGGCCGGCCGCGCAGCCGGCCGTCTTCGACTCCAACGACCTGGCGAAGGCGGCGCTGAAGAACGGCCAGATCGAGGCGCTGGTGGTGGACCTGCCGACGGCGTTCTACATCACCGGTGCGGAGGTGACGGACGCCCAGGTGGTGGGCCAGTTCGAGGGCGCGGCGCAGGGCGAGCAGTTCGGGCTGGTGCTGGACAAGGGGTCCCGGCTCACCGGGTGCGTCAGCCGGGCGGTGGACGAGCTGCGGGCCGACGGCACGCTGGCGCGGCTGGAGAAGCAGTGGCTGTCCGACGCCGTCGCCGCGCCGGTGCTGAAGTGAGCGACCCCGCGATGAGTGCGGACCCGGCGATGAGTGCGGACCCGGCGATGAGCTCGGCCCCCGCGGTGAGCACGGACCCGGCCGCGGGCACCGTGCTGCGCAAGGACGGGCCGGACGACGGCTACCGCCCGTCCGAACGCCGGCTGGCACACGAGGCGTACCGTCGCCGCCGGGCCCGCCGCTCGGCGCTGATCGCCGCGGTGTCGACCCTGGTGACGGCGGTGGCGCTGATCCTGGTGGTGGTCGGCTCCCCCGGCTGGGAGACGACCCGGCGGACGTTCTTCAACGCCGGGTACGCCCGCCAGGCGCTGCCCGAGGTGCTGAAGGGGCTGCGGATCAACCTGGAGCTGATGCTCGGCTGCGGGGCGCTGATCCTGGTCCTCGGCCTGCTGCTGGCGGTGCTGCGGACGCTGCGCGGTCCGGTGTTCCTGCCGGTGCGGCTGCTGGCCACGGCGTACGTGGACTTCTTCCTCGGCGTGCCGATGATCGTCTGCCTGCTGGCCATGATCACCGGCGTGCCGGCGCTGCGGCTGACCGGCGTGACCACCGACCCGCTGCTGCTCGGCGGCGCCGCGCTGGTGCTGACGTACTCGGCGTACGTCTCCGAGGTGTTCCGGGCGGGCATCGACTCGGTGCACCCGAGCCAGCGGGCGGCGGCCCGTTCGCTGGGGCTGAGCAACGCCCAGGCGATGCGGTACGTGGTGCTGCCGCAGGCGGTCCGCCGGGTGGTGCCGCCGCTGCTGAACAACCTGGTCAGCCTGCAGAAGGACACCGGCCTGGTGTCGATCGGCGGGGTGATCGACGCGGTGTACGCGGCGAAGATCATCACCGGCCGGTCGTTCAACTTCACCCCGTACGTGGTGGCGGCGCTGGTGTTCATCGTGCTGACCGTCCCGCTCACCCGGTTCACCGACTGGCTGACCCGGCGGATGAACCGGCGTCAGCACCAGGGAGGTGCGGTGTGACGACCACCGGAGCGGTCACCACCGGGCCGGCCGGCGGGGCGGCGGACCGGCCCGCCGTGCTGCGGCTCGAGTCGGTGCGCAAGACCTTCGGCGGCCAGGTGGTGCTGCGCGACGTCGGCCTCGCGGTGCCCGAGCACTCGGTGACGGCGCTGATCGGGGCCTCCGGCTCCGGCAAGTCCACGCTGCTGCGGTGCGCCAACCTGCTGGAGCGGATCGACGACGGCGCGGTCTACCTGGACGGCGAGGAGATCACCGACCCGCGCACCGACGAGGACGCCGTCCGGCGCCGGATCGGCGTGGTGTTCCAGTCGTACAACCTGTTCCCGCACATGACGGTGCTGGAGAACATCACGCTCGCCCCGCGCCGGGTGCACGGCGTCCCGCGGGCCGAGGCCGAGGCGAAGGCGGTGGCACTGCTGGAGCGGCTCGGCCTGGCGGCGAAGGCGAAGGAGTACCCGGACCGGCTCTCCGGCGGCCAGCAGCAGCGCGTCGCGATCGCCCGGGCGCTGGCGACCGGGCCGCGGCTGCTGCTGCTCGACGAGATCACCGCGGCGCTGGACCCGGTGCTGGTGGGCGAGGTGCTCGCGGTGGTGCGGGACCTCAAGGAGCAGGGCATGACGATGGTCGTCTCCACCCACGAGATGGGCTTCGCCCGGGAGGTGGCCGACCAGGTCTGCTTCCTGGACGCCGGCGTGGTGCTCGAACAGGGCCCGCCGGAACGGGTGTTCGGCGATCCGCAGCACGAGCGGACCCGGCACTTCCTGAGCCGGGTGGCCGCCTCCGGGCGGCTCACCCCGTAGCCCGGGAGCACCGGGGAGACCCCGGGGCTGTGCCGCCGCAGCCCCCGATCTCCCCAAAACCAATGCGCTGGTGCCCACCGGAGGGATTCACTCCGGTGGGCACCACCGTGCGCCCCCGTGCGCGCCCTGCTGCGTGCGGCCCCGAGCGGTGATCGTGGACGGTACGCCCGTCCGCGCCGCCCGGGAGGCCGCCGTTGCACGGACCAGTCCTGCTCAGCTGGCTGCTGGCCGCCCTCACCGCGGCCGCCGGCGGCCACTGCCTCGCCCGGCTGCGCCGCTCCCCCTGCACCGCCCACGCCGCGGACCGCCCGGCCGCGGCCTCCCGGCACGCCTACGAGTCGGACGCCGCCGAGGCGTTGATGGGGTTCGGGATGGCGGCGATGGCCGTCTCCGGGAGCACCGTGCCGGCCGCCGTCTGGGCCTGGCTGTTCGGCGCCCCGGCGGTGGCCTTCCTGCTGGCCGCGGCCGGCGGTCCGGCCCGCCGGGCGCACCGGCTGCACCACGCGGTCGGCGGGCTCACCATGACCTACATGGCGCTGGCGATGGGCGCCGGCTCCGGGCACGGCCACCACCATCCGGCCGGCGCGGGAACGCCGCTGCTGACCGGTGCGCTGCTGTTCTACTTCGGCGGCTACTCGCTCTGGGCGGGGGTCCGGCTGCTGGGCGCCCCGGCCACCGCCGCCCAGGGCGCCGCCGGTCTGCCGACGGCCACCGCGGGGCTGCCGCGGGCCTGCCGGCTGTCGATGGGCATCGGCATGTTCGCCATGCTGCTGACGATGTGAAGCGGGCCGGTTTCACCCGGTGCGTGGCGTTGGTCACTGGCTGCCCGAAAGTGGCCGAAAGCCGTTCCACCGGACGCCGCCACCGCTTAGGTTGGCAGGGAGCGCGCTGCCGCGTTCCGTGCGTACTCGGGGAGCCCATGCCATGACGGCCCTGCTCGGCCTGCTGCTGCTCGGACTGCTGCTCTCGACCGTGGCGCCCCGGCTGCTGGCCCGGGCCCGCTGGGTCGAGCGTGAACCCGTGCTGGCCCTGCTGGTCTGGCAGTGCCTGGTGGTGGCCGTGCTGCTGTGCTGCGCACTGAGCCTGGTCCTGGCCGCGTCGGCCGCCCTGCCGGAGCTGCGGACGGCGCTGTTCTCGGGCGCGCCGCACGGCGTGGAGGCCGCGTACGGGCTGCAGGACGCGGAGGGCTGGGGGCGGCTGTGCGCGGCGGTCCTGGCGGCGGGCGGGCTGCAGACCGTGCTGGCGCTGACCCGCGAGGTCCGCTCGGCGAAGGCGCTGCGCGACCGGCGGCACGCCCAACTGGCGAGCCGGGCACCCGAGTTGCCGGAGTCCATCGACAGCCTGCGGAGCCGCCGGGAGCGGCTGGTGGTGCTGGAGAACGTCCGCCCGGAGGCGTGGTCGCTGCCGGGGCACAACTCCCGCCTGGTGGTCACCACCGGCGCCCTGCAGCAGCTGACCGACCGCGAACTGGCCGCCGTGCTGAGCCATGAGCGCGGGCACGTCCGGGCCCGGCACCACTGGCTGTCGCAGTGCTCCCAGGCGCTCGCCTCGGGCTTCCCCGGGGTCGGCGTGTTCAGCGCCTTCCGGGACCAGGTGGGCGAGTTGGTGGAGCTGGCCGCGGACGACCGGGCGGCGCGCCGGCACGGGCGGCACACCACCGCCCTGGCGCTGGCCGAACTCAACCTGGGCAGCGGGGTGTTCGGCTCCTGCCCGCCCGGTCAGGCGCAGTCGCCGAAGCGGGTGGACCGGCTGCTCGCCGGGCGGCCGCGGCTGCCCGTGACGCACCGGCTGCGGCTCACCGTGGGGGCGCTGGCCGCCCCGGCCGCCGCCGTCCTGCTGGCCGCGGCACCGGGGCTCTCGACCCTGTTCTGAGCGCCCCCGCTCTGAGCAGCCCTGTTCTGAGCGCCCCCGCTCTGAGCACCCCCCGCCCTGAGCGCCCCCGTTCTGAGCGCCCCGGGCGGGGCCGGATCCGGCCGGGCCTCAGCGCGATCCGGCGCAGCCGCCCTCCAGCGGGCTGCCGAGGGTCAGTGCGAGCACCTCGCGCTGCAGCGGGCGGGCCTCGGTGTAGCGGCGGCAGCCCTCCTCGGTCAGGGCGACCTGGATGCCGCGGCGGTCGTTCGGGCACATCGTGCGGGTGACCAGGCCGGCCTTCTCCAGGCGGCCGATCAGCCGGGAGAGCGCGCTCTGGCTCAGGTGCACGGTGTCGGCCAGCTCCTGCACCCGCAGGGTGTGGGAGTGGTCGGCGTTCCGCTCCTCGACCAGGCGTTCCAGCACCTCGAACTCGCTCATGCCGAGCCCGTGCTTCTCACCCAGCTCCCGGTCGAGCAGGCAGGCGGTGGCGGCATGCCGGGCCAGCAGGTCGCGCCAGGACGCGACCAGCGCCGCATCCGCGTCGGAGTCGAGTTCAGCCACGGCGCCACGGTAGCACGTGCACATGAACCTTATGTGTCCACATCTAATTCGCTTGCATTGGTTGCACGTGCATGTAGTGTCCTCCCCATGACCACCGCGACCACCAATCCGACTGACGGTTCATCAACCGGCGGGCTGCACTGGACTCCCCGCCTCTGGGGCACGCTGATCGTGCTCTGCGCCGCGATGTTCCTGGACGCCCTGGACACCTCGATGGTGGGCGTCGCCCTGCCGTCCATCGGCTCCGAGCTCCACCTCTCCACCTCCGCCCTGCAGTGGGTGGTCTCCGGCTACGTCCTCGGCTACGGCGGCCTCCTGCTGCTCGGCGGTCGCGCCGCCGACCTGCTCGGCCGCCGCCGGGTCTTCCTGGCCGCCCTCGCCGTCTTCGCCGCCGCCTCCCTGTTCGGCGGCCTGGTCGACGACGGCGGCCTGCTGATCGCCGCCCGCTTCCTCAAGGGCGTCGCCGCGGCGTTCACCGCGCCGGCCGGCCTGTCGATCATCACGACCACCTTCGCCGAGGGCCCGGCCCGCAACCGCGCCCTGTCGATCTACACCACCTGCGGCGCCAGCGGCTTCTCGCTCGGCCTGGTGCTCAGCGGCCTGCTCACCTCGGTCGGCTGGCGCTGGACCTTCCTGATGCCGGTCCCGGTCGCCCTGCTGGCCCTGGTCTTCGCCGTCCGGATCCTCCCCCGCCCCGCCGAGGACCGGGCCAAGGGCGGGTACGACGTCCTGGGCGCGATCACCGGCACGGCCGCCGTCCTGCTGCTGGTCTTCACCGTCACCGAGGCGCAGGGCGCCGGCTGGGCGAGCCTGCGCACCCTCGGCTCGCTGGCCGTGGTGGCCGCGCTGGCCGCCGCGTTCCTGGTCACCGAGAGCCGCACCGCGCACCCGCTGGTCCGGCTCGGGATCTTCCGCAACGGCGCGGTCGCCCGGGCCAACCTGATCGCGTTCACGATCTTCGGCTCGTACGCGGGCTTCCAGTTCATCGTCACGCTCTACCTGCAGCGGCTGCTCGGCTGGTCGGCCCTGGAGATGGCCCTCGGCCTGCTGCCGGCCGGCGCCCTGGTCGCCCTCTCGGCGACCCGGATGGGGGCGATCGTGGACCGCTTCGGCACCGGGCGGCTGCTGCCGATCGGCGTGCTGGCGCTGGTGCTCGGCTACACCGTCTTCCTGCGGCTGGACGAGCACAGCTCGTACCCGGAGCTGATGCTCCCCAGCATGGTCCTGCTCGGGATCGGCTTCGCGCTCGCGTTCCCGTCCGTGAACATCGCGGCCACCGACGGCGTCGCCGACGAGGAGCAGGGGCTGGCGTCGGGCCTGGTCAACACGGCCTTCCAGGTCGGCAGCGCGATCGTGCTGGCCGTGGTCACGGCGGTGATCACCGCCGGCAGCGGCGGCGGCGAGAGCCCCACGGCCCAGCTGGACGGCTACCGGCCGGCCCTGGTCCTGGTCACCGCGGTCGCACTGCTCGGCTTCGCGGTCGCCGCGGTGGGTGCCGTGCTCGACCGGAGGAAGAAGGCAACTCCCGTGGCCGTAGCGGACTATGATTATCCGTCAGTCGACCTGGCCGATCGGCGGGGCGAGATCCTGACCAAGCGCTGACCGGTCCCGGGACCGACCCCTCGTCCCCGGGCGGGCGCCGGCTCCACCAAACCCCCGTGTTGGTGGAGCCGGCGTCTCCGTACAAACCGGCCCTGCTCCGCCCGCCGCGCGCGGGCTCTTCCCGGTCCGGCCGCTCGCCCCGTCAGTATATTGGCCGGGAGCCAACGGATGTACGGAGCAGACACGATGGCACCTCGCGGGGATTCGGTCAATGAGGAGATGCGCCAACGCTCCCGCCGGCGCATCATGCGAGCCACCGTCGAACTGGTCGACCAGCACGGTTACGCCGGCACCACCCTCACCGACATCGCCGAGCGGGCCGGACTCGCCCGCGGGCTGCTCTCCTACTACTTCGACGGCAAACGGCTGCTGATGCAGTCGGCCACCCACCGGATGATGCACCAGGCGCTCTCGGAGGCGCTGGGCGAGCTCGCACCGGAGGCCTCGCCGGAGGACCGGCTGGCCCGGGCGATCGACACGGTGCTGGGGCTGGCGATGGACCACCCGCGGGTGATGCGCTCACACCTGGCGCTGATCCTGGACCCGGACACCGGCGCGTTCGTGCAGGACCCGGAGCAGCGGCAGCTCGGCGCGATCCTCCAGGAACTGCTGCGCGACTGGGGCGCACCGGACCCGGCCGCCGAGCACGCGGTGCTGCGCAGCGCGCTGATGGGCGGTTGCATCGGCGTGCTGCTGCCGGGGGCCGAGCTGCCGCTGGCCCCGATCCGGGCCGACCTGTTCCGCCGCTACGACCTGGACTGGCGGCTGGGCCGGCCGCCGCAGCCGCTCCCGCCGGAACGCGAACGGCCGCCGGCCCGCGGCTGAGCACGGGGGCCGGCGGCCGGCGGCGTTCCGGCGGCGGCGGTGTCAGCGCTCCTTGAGGATCGACGCCAGCAGGTCGATGGTGCGCTCGGGCGTCAGGCTGTCCACGCAGAGCCGTTCCATGACCTGGATGTACGCGTCGACGTCGTCCCGCTTGTCGAGGTAGAGCGCGCTGGTGAGCTGCTCCAGGTAGACGACGTCGGCGAGGTCCTGCTCGGGGAACCGCAGGATGGTGAAGGCCCCGGACTCCCCGGCGTGCGCGCCGAACCGGAACGGCATCACCTGGATGACCACGTTGGACTCCTCGGCGGCGTCGATCAGGTACTGCACCTGACCGCGCATCACCTCGGGCCCGCCGACCGGGCGGCGCAGCGCGGCCTCGTCGATGACGGCCCAGAGCCGGGGGCTGTTGCCCTCGCTGAGCAGCTTCTGCCGGCGCAGCCGCAGGCTGACCCGGCGCTCGACCTCCTCCTCGCTGATCACCGGCCGACTCTGGCCGAAAACCGCCCGCGCGTACTCCTCGGACTGCAGCAGGCCGGGGATGAACTGCACTTCGTAGGTGCGGATCAGTGCGGCGGCCTCCTCCAGGCCGACGTAGGTCTGGAACCAGCCCGGCAGCACGTCGTTGAAGCTGTGCCACCAGCCGGACTTGTTGGCCTCGCGGACCAGGCCGAGGAGCGCCTCGCGCTCGACGCCGTCGTCCACGCCGTAGAGGCTGAGCAGGTCGGCGACGTCGCGCTCCTTGAAGCTGACGCGGCCGAGCTCCATACGGCTGATCTTGGACTCGGAGGCGCGGATCGCGTAGCCCGCGTCCTCGCGCGTGATGCCGCGCGCCTCGCGCAGCCTGCGCAACTGGGAGCCGAGGAGGATCCGGCGGACCATCGAGCCGCCGCCCGGCTGAACTGTGGTCATGCGGTCGAAACCTCCACCTAGGGCAAACAGCGCACAGTCTGCCATCAGTTGAGCGCTCACGGTGCCGATACTGACGGATGTTCCTATCAGTTCTGCACCCCGCACACCAGGATGCACGTGCATTCGGCGTTTGCATATGCCATTTGAACGACTGCACGTGAATCGACTCTTGCATCTGCAGTGAGCGCAGAGGACCATGGTGCACGTGCACCTGCACATCCCTGGCAATCCCGCGGGCTCCGCGTCGACCCCACGCGCGACTCCGTGCACCAGCCCGGCAGCGCCCCCGCGCCACCGGGCGTTCGTGTGCGCGCGCGCCTGGTCGAGGGGGCGGCCGTGCGGCCGAGCGAGTCGGAGGTGACCGGCATGACCCCGGCGGGTCCAGCCGTGTCCGCCCCCTTATGGGAGGAGCTCTTCATGAGCACGGGTACGGCCTTGGCAGTCGATCCCCATGTGGTCACCTGTACGCTCGCCCCTCGCTACGAAGCCGTCAGAACCGCGCGCGACTTCGCCAGAACCGCTCTCCAGCGCTGGGGGCTGGGCGAGCTGTTCGACGACGTCGCGCTGGTGGCCTCGGAGTTGGTGACCAACGCCCTGCGGCACGCCATCGGCGCGCGCCCGGGTCCGGCGGGCGGCACGCTCGACGACTACGACTTTCCCACCCAGCCGTCACCCGATGCACGGCTGCCGATCCGAATAAGTCTGGTGCACCGCGCCCCGCAGGTGGTCTGCGCGGTCAGCGACCCCAGCAGCACCGGGCCGGTGGCGCGGGAGGCGGACTTCGTCGCCGAGTCGGGGCGCGGGCTGCACCTGGTGGACTCGTTCAGCCACTCCTGGGGCTGGCACCCGCTGGGCAGCGGCAAGGTGGTCTGGGCCCTGTTCGAGGCGGCGGGCGCCGCGGGAACGGCGGAGGCGGCTCCCGGACTCGGCGGCCGGCACCGACGCTCGGCCTGACCCACGGGCAGCAGGCCCGGCCAGGGGCGGCAGGAACGGCAGGAACGGCACCCGGAGCACACCACGCCACCCGGGCGACCACGGCACAGCGGCACCGCGACGGCGGCGGACCGGCGACCCTCGGGCAGCGGGCACCGGTGGCCCCGGCGGGGCCGCGCACGCACGGCGGCGGGCCGCAGGGCCGCGCACGCGGCGTCAGGCCGCGGACGAGACAGTAAAGGCCGTCGTGGTGTCAGCACCCACGACGGCCCCCCGATGGCGAAGACGGCGGCCGGTCAGACCGCCAGGTGGTCGAACTCCCCGTCCTTGGCCCCCAGCAGCAGCGCCGCGATCTCGGCCCGGGTGTAGATCAGCGCAGGACCGTCCGGGAAGCGCGAGTTGCGCATCGCCACCTCGCCCCCCGGGAGGGCGGCGAACTCGACGCAGTTGCCCTGAGAGTTGCTGTGCAGGCTCTTCTGCCAGACCACGTCCTTCAGGTCCGCAGCCGCCATCCCGTTGTACGGGCCGCCCGTGTCGTACTTGTCGTGCATAGAAATCTCCCGAAGAGCTCCGGAGTGATCGTCCAGCTCGGCGCCCCGGCCCTCAGCCGAACGAAAGGGGCCGGCCCCGTACCGGCCCGGCACAACGCCTCACTTGACGTGATGATAGCTCCAGTGCACGTGCATCAGCACGGGACGTTGCAGGTGCACGGGTCGTTCGCCGCCAAACCGCAAGTCTTCACCACTCGGACACCTGACGGTACGCAAGCGGACAAAGCCGACCGAACCGGCAGGGCGGCGATAACGGCCCGTAGGCGACTCCCCGCTGAATGTTGATCTTCGAACGCCCGGAGTCGCACCTTAGTGACGCTCCGTCAGACGCCTCCCGACCTGTGAGACATCTCACGCGGGACGGGTGCAACGCGCTAGTCTGTTCGACGCGTAGAAGAAGGTGTTCCGGCCACAAGGAGTTTTGGCGGAATTTGTCCGGATTTCGGGCAAGCCGCCCGGTCCGGTTCGGTAGCCGACTTAAGGCCCGGCGGCCCGATGTCCTACGATCTCCGCCATGAGCACCGCAGCCATCCCGGGCGCGCCACTGCCCGTCCGCACCCCAGGCTCCCGTGCGCGGGGGCGCCACCGCCGCCCCGAGCGCCCCGAGATCCCGGCCGGATCCCCGGCCCTGGTGCTCGCGGTGCCCGCGCCCGCCGGGCCCGAGTCCCGCTCCGTCGTCGAGGAGCTGCTCTCGATCGTCCGCAGTGAACAGAACGGCGTGCAGACCGCGGCCGGCTACCTCCCGGGCGACGGGAGCGAGGGCGGTTCCGCCGGCGACGAGCACACCGTCGCCGAACTGCTCGCGCACGCCGCCGAGGCCGGCCTGCCCGCGCCGGTCGTGGTGCCGCTGGTCCCCGGACCGCACGGCTTCCTGGCCGGGCTCCACGAGCTCGCCGCCGAGTACGGCGCCCTGGTGACCGACGCGCTGGGCCCGCACCCGCTGCTGGCCGAGGCCGTCCACGTCCGCCTCTCCGAGGCCGGGCTGGCCCGGGCCGACCGCGCCCGCCTGTTCGCCATCGCCACGGCCGCGGACGGCGTCGTACTCACCACCGTCGGCGGCCAGGACGCGGCCGACGCCGCCGGCATCACCGGCATGCTGCTGGCCGCCCGGCTGGCCGTGCCGGTCGTCGCCGCCGCGCTCGACGTGCCCGGCTCGGTGGCCGACGCCGTCGCCCACCTCAAGGAGATGGGCTCCCAGAACCCGGCGCTGGCCCCGCTGGTGATCGGCCCGGAGGCCGACTCCGAGCTGCTCGCCACCGCCGCCGAGGAGAGCGGCTGCCCGTCGGCCGCGCCGCTGGGCGCGTACCCGGCCGTGGGCCAGCTGATCGCCTCCACCTACCTGGCCGTGCTGCCGGCCGTCGACCCCTCGGCGCAGGCCGAGGAGGCCGCCGAGGAGGCTGCCGGCGAGTCCGGCGGCGGGCGGCACGCCGCCCAGTAGCGGACCACCCGCACAGACCGTCCGAAGGGGCCCGGAACGCCTGCGTTCCGGGCCCCTTCACGCGTCCCCACACCCCACCGCCCGTCGCGGGCGCGGCCCTTGGTGCCGTCCCGACCCGGACGTCCGCGCGTCGGGTCGCGCCGGCGCCGTCGCGGACCCCGGGGCGGGCGTACGAGAGGGCCGCCTCCGGGGTGACGGTGGATCCGCTGACGGGACCGCACGGCGGCCGGCCGCAGCGGGCGGAGAGGCCGTCATCGTCCGGCGGGCCCACCGTGGTGACGGCCCGTTCGCCGCCCGGCTCGACCGGCAGGGAGGCGACGCCCGTGTCGGTGCCGAGCGCCCCTTGCCGGCGCTCCGGACCGCGCCGTGCCCTCCCGCCCCTGTCGCCCTGGTCGACGGCGGGCTGCCCGGGTCGGCCGCGGGCACGTCGGGCTGCCCGGCGAGCGGCGCGGGATCGGCGACGGCGACGCCCTGACTCCCACGACCACCGCGAGGACCGCTCCGACGGCGGGCCAGTGCGGCATTGTGCGGTGTCTTACGGGAGTTCGGCCTTGTTCAGGTGTAATGTCCGGTCTGCCATGCTTTGCCCGGCGATGCGCCCTGCGACCCCGCCCGGCCGGACAGTCCTCACCCGCGGCCGTCGCCGCGCAGCCTTCTCCCCGGACGACCGCGCCGACTCCGGCCTCCTGAGGCGCAGGCAGGTGCGGCCGCCCTCAAGGGCGTTGCGCGAAATCGGTCATTTCTGATCATGACGGACAGCCCCACGGCCTTCCATTCGTAAACCGTGACGGGTCTCACACATGTTTGCGGTTTGAACGGGAGTCTGCTTAACGTGCTCCCCGTTCGTGGCCACACGGACCCAGCTCATCCGCAACGCCGAGTCCTGCCGTCGGGTGCGCTGGCAGCGCAGAACGCACCACGGCAGGAGCGGGGGAACCACAGGTAAGTCGCCCCGGACCGGTCCGCGTACCGGTTCTGGGCTAGGGGTGAAGCCGCGTCCACAGCGCGGCCGGGCAACTCCAGCCCGAATCCGACAGCTCACCTCGCAGGCGTGGGAGAGGACCGCATCTTCATGCTGCCCACCAACGGCACCCGCCTGTCCGGCCGTACCCGCCGCGCCATCGCCGCGCTCGGAGTCGCGGGCATCGGCCTCACCATCCCCTGCCTGACCACCACCACCGCCTCCGCCGCCACGGTCGCCACCTGGGACAAGGTCGCCCAGTGCGAGAGCAGCGGCAACTGGAGCATCAACACCGGCAACGGCTTCTACGGCGGCCTGCAGTTCACCAACAGCACCTGGGCCGAGTTCGGCGGCACCGCGTTCGCGGCCCGCGCCGACCTCGCCACCAAGGACCAGCAGATCGCGATCGCCGAGAAGGTGCTCGCGGTCCAGGGCCCCGGCGCCTGGCCGGTCTGCTCGGTCCAGGCCGGCCTGACCAAGGGCGGCGCCCCGGCCGCCGTGGACACCACCACCACCAAGCCCGCTGCGCAGGCCCCTGCCGCGGCTCCGGCCCCGGCCGCCAAGCCCGCCGCCCAGGCGCCCGCCCAGGCCGCGCCGAAGGCCGCTCAGGCCCCGTCCGCCGACTCCGCCAAGGCCACCTGGTCCCAGAACTGGCAGGACAAGGACCGGTCCCGGGCCGACTACACCGTCGTCGAGGGCGACTGGCTCTCCGCGATCGCCGACAAGCAGCACGTCCAGGGCGGCTGGGAGAAGCTCTACGAGCTCAACCGCGACGTCCTGACCCAGGGCGCCGACGTCATCTACCCGGGCCAGCACCTGCACCTCGGCGACCGCGCCCAGGGCACCGCCGACCAGAAGTCGGACCAGCAGTTCGACTGGTTCAACCGCGGCTCCGGCCAGGGCTCCACCGCCGCCAAGCCGGCCGCGCAGACCCAGGCCGCCAAGCCCGCCGCCCAGGCGCAGACCCCGGCGCCCGCCCAGGCCGCCACCGGCAGCATGGCCGCCGCGGTCGCCTTCGCCGAGTCGAAGGTCGGCCAGGCGTACGTCTACGGCGGCACCGGCAACGGCGGCTGGGACTGCTCCGGCCTGACCCAGGCCGCGCTGCGCGCCGCGGGCGTCTCCGTCCCGCGCGTCGCCGCCGACCAGGCCTCCGCCAGCACCCACGTGTCGCTGGACGCCCTCAAGCCGGGCGACCTGCTGTTCTGGTCCAACAACGGCCAGGACTCCGGCGTCTACCACGTCGCGCTGTACGTCGGCGACGGCAAGTACGTCGAGGCCGCCAACCCGAGCGCGGGCGTGCGGGAGCAGACCATCGCCAACTGGGCGCCGGACTTCGCCGGCCGGGTCTGACACCACCCACCGGGCGCGCACCGGTACGCCGAAGCCCCCGGGGAGAGTCTGGTCGCTCCTCCCCGGGGGCTTCGGCCTGCCCGCACACCGGGCCCGCGGCGCACGCCCGCGGCGGTCCGGGTCATGGTCAAACCGGCGCGCAGCGGGCATCCTGCTGCTCCGCACCCGAGAAGGAGTCTCCATGGCCCAGATCACCGTCACGCTCGACGCCAACCTCGCCATCGACGTGATGATGCTCTCCGGCACCCGGAACCCGCAGGACGCCGTCGAGCTGGTCCTGCGCGACTACCTGGCCCGGGGCCGGCGCACCGAGACCCGGACCGGCGAGGCCGCCGACGGGCAGCGGCTCGACCCTCAGCGCCCGACCGCCCAGGAGGGCTGAGACGCGCACGACCGGGGCCCGGAGAGCAACGTGCTCTCCGGGCCCCGGTCGTGGTCGTTCAGCGGGCGCAGGCGCCCGTGGAGCCGCGCATGACCAGCTCCGGCTGGAACATGAACTCCCCGCGCTGGGCGGCGTTCCCGCCGACCTCCTCCAGCAGGGCGTCGACGGCCGCGGTGGCCATCGCCTCCACCGGCTGGCGGACGGTGGTCAGCGGCGGCTCGGTGAACGCTATGAGCGGCGAGTCGTCGAAGCCGACCACCGAGACGTCCTGCGGGACGCTCAGCCCGCGCTGGCGCACCGCGCGTATCGCGCCGAGCGCCATCATGTCGCTGCCGCAGACGATCGCCGTGCAGCCCTTGTCCAGCAGCGCGCCGGCCGCCGCGTGCCCGCCCTCCACGCTGAACAACGTGTGGTGGACGAGGTCCCGGGCCTCCTCCTCGGTCTTGCCGAGCACCTCGCACATGGCGGCGGTGAAGCCCTCGATCTTGCGCAGCACCGGCACGTACCGGCGCGGGCCGATGGCCAGGCCGATCCGCTCGTGGCCGAGTTCGGCCAGGTGCTGGACGGCCATCCACATCGCGGAACGGTCGTCCGGCGAGATGAACGGGGCGTCGATCCGCTCGCTGAACCCGTTGATCAGCACGAACGGCACCTGCCGGCCGATGAGCCGGGCGTACCGGTCGTGGTCGGCGGTGGTGTCGGCGTGCAGGCCCGAGGCGAAGACGATGCCCGACACCCCCCGCTCGACCAGCATCTCCACCAGTTCGTCCTCGGTGGCCCCGCCCGGGGTCTGGGTGCAGAGCAGCGGCGTGAAGCCGTGCCGGCTCAGCACCTGCTCGATCACCTGGGCCAGCGCGGGGAAGATCGGGTTGCTCAGCTCGGGGATGATCAGCCCGATCAGGCCCGCGCTGCGCTGGCGCAGCCGGGTCGGCCGCTCGTACCCGAGTACGTCCAGCGCCGCGAGCACGGTCTGCCGGGTTGCGGCCGAGACGTTCGCCTTGCCGTTGAGCACGCGGGAGACGGTGGCCTCGCTGACCCCCGCCTGAGCCGCGATGTCTGAGAGTCGCGCCGTAGTCACGGTCCCAGAGCCTATTGCAACCACGTCAGACCGCCCACCAGTCTGTCCGGTCCGGAGCCAGCACCGTCTCGCCACCGTCCACCGTGGCGTCCGCGGAGGAGAGCAGCAGACGGCCGGGTGCCGGTATCCGGACCGGCTCGGCGGTGGTGTTCACGGTACAGACGAAGGAGCCGCGGCGGAACGCGAGGATGCCGGCCGGGCTCTCCAGCCACTCGACGTCCATGCCGGCGCCGAGGTCGGCCTGCGCACGGCGGACGGCCAGCGCGCTGCGGTAGAGCTCCAGGGTGGAGGTCGGGTCGCCGGTCTGCGCCTCGACGCTGAGCTGCGCCCACTCGGCGGGCTGCGGCAGCCAGCTCGGGCCGCCGGCCACCGGGCCGAAGCCGTACGGGGCCTCGGTGCCGGACCACGGGATCGGGACGCGGCAGCCGTCGCGGTAGCCGTCCTGGCCGGCCTTGCGGAAGAAGGACGGGTCCTGGCGGACCTCGTCGGGCAGGTCGGTGACGTCCGGCAGGCCGAGCTCCTCGCCCTGGTAGAGGTACGCGGAGCCGGGCAGGGCGAGCATCAGCAGGGTGGCGGCGCGGGCACGGCGCAGGCCGAGCGCGCGGTCGCCGGGGGTGCGGATCTGGGTGCCGAGGCCGGGCTCGTTGGCGAACCGGGTGGCGTGCCGGGTGACGTCGTGGTTGGAGAGCACCCAGGTGGTGGGGGCGCCGACCGGGCGCATCGAGTCGAGCGAGAGGTCGATCACCTCGCGCAGCTCGGCGGCGTCCCAGGAGGTGCCCAGGTACTGGAAGTTGAAGGCCTGGTGCAGCTCGTCGGGGCGGACGTAGTTGGCGGTGCGCTGGACGGTCGGGGTCCACGCCTCGGCGACGCCGATCCGCTGGCCCGGGTACTCGTCCAGGATCCTGCGCCAGCTGCGGTAGATCTCGTGCACGCCGTCCTGGTCGAAGAACGGCATGACGTCGTTGCCGAGCAGCTTGAGCTGGTCGCCGCCGCCGATGTCGGGCAGGCCGGGGGCCTTGACCATGCCGTGGGCGACGTCGATCCGGAAGCCGTCGACGCCCATGTCGAGCCAGAACCGCAGGATCGAGCGGAACTCGTCGGCGACGGCCGGGTTCTCCCAGTTGAAGTCGGGCTGCTCCGGGGCGAACAGGTGCAGGTACCAGTCGCCGGGGGTGCCGTCCGGGTTCTCCGAGCGGGTCCAGGCCGGGCCGCCGAAGATGGACTCCCAGTCGTTGGGCGGCAGTTCGCCGTTCTCGCCCTTGCCGGCACGGAAGTGGTAGCGCTCGCGCAGCGGGGACGCAGGACCCTCGCGCAGGGCGCGCTGGAACCACTCGTGCTGGTCCGAGGAGTGGTTGGGGACGAGGTCGACGATGATCCGCAGGCCCAGGTCGTGGGCGTCCCGGATCAGGCCGTCGGCGTCCAGCAGGGTGCCGAACATCGGGTCCACCGCGCGGTAGTCGGCGACGTCGTAGCCGGCGTCGGCCTGCGGCGAGGCGTAGAACGGCGAGAGCCAGACCGCGTCCACGCCGAGGTCGCGCAGGTAGGGCAGGCGGCTGCGGATGCCGGGCAGGTCGCCCATGCCGTCGCCGTTGGAGTCGGCGAAGCTGCGCGGGTACACCTGGTAGATGACCGCGTCCCGCCACCAGTCTCTGGACGCGCCGGCGCCGGCCTCGTGAGCAGTGGCGTCGGCGGCGGGCCGGGAGGTGTCGGCCAGGTTCTGGGTCATGGACGGTATCCCTCGGGGATCAGAGGAGCGGGTGGCGGTCAGGACTTCGAGGCGCCGGCGGTCAGACCGGTCACCAGGTGACGCTGCACCAGGTAGAAGAGGACCGAGGACGGGATCGCGATCAGCACGGCGGTCGCGGCCATCAGGTTCCACTGGGCGTCGTGCTCGCTCACGAAGGTCTGCAGGCCGACGGCCAGCGTGTACTTGTCGGAGCTGAGCATGAAGGTGGAGGCGAAGGCGACCTCGGCCCAGGCGGTCAGGAAGGAGTAGAACGCGGCGACGGCCAGGCCCGGGCGGGCGAGCGGCAGCACCAGCCGCCAGAAGGTGCCGAACGGGCTCAGCCCGTCGACCCGGCCGGCCTCGTCGATCTCCACCGGGATGGTGTCGAAGTAGCCCTTCAGCAGCCAGGCGCAGTACGGCACGGTGGTGGTCGAGTAGACCAGGATCAGGCCGAGGTAGCTGTCCAGCAGGTCGAGCGCCGACAGGATCGTGTACATCGGCACGATCAGCACCGCGATCGGGAACATCTGGGTGACCAGCAGCGACCACATCAGCGGGCGGTGGCCGGGGAAGCGCATCCGGGAGACCGCGTAGCCGGTGGAGGCGGCGATCATGACGCCGACCACGGTGGTGGCGCCGGCGACGATGAACGCGTTGCCGAACCAGGTGAAGAAGTCGGTGTCGAACAGCACCGTGGAGTAGTTCGACAGCGTCATCTTGCCGAGGATGTCGCCGGGGTGGAGGTAGTCCGTCTTGTCCGGGCCGAGCGAGACGTAGAGGATCCACGCCACCGGGAAGAGCGCGATCAGGCTGGCCAGGATCAGCGCGCCGTGGGCGAGCGCCGTGGTCATCGGGGCCGACTCGCCGCGGCGGCGGGCCTTGGCCGGCTTGACCGCGGGGGCCGCGGGGGCGAGCGGGGTGGGTCGTTCGGTGGTGGTGCTCATCAGGGTTACCTGCCTTCGTCAGTCACGTGGTCCGGGGCTTCAGCCGTTCGCGCGCTCGTTGCGGGCGAGCCAGCGGCGGTAGAAGGCGGTGAAGACGATCAGGATGGAGAGCAGGATGACGCCGTACGCGGCGGACTGCGCGTAGTCCCGGGGCTGCTGGCCGAAGCCGAGCCGGTAGGCCCAGGTGACGAGCAGCTGGGCGTCGGGTGCGCCGTTGCCGAACAGCAGGAAGATGACGGCGAACTGGTTGAAGGTCCAGATCACGCCGAGCAGCACGACGGTGGAGGAGACGGTGCGCAGCCCGGGCAGGGTGACGTGGCGGAACCGCTGCCAGGCGGTGGCGCCGTCCATCTCGGCGGCCTCGTAGAGCTCCGCGGGGATCGACTGCAGGCCGCCGAGCAGCGAGATCATCATGAACGGCACGCCGACCCAGGTGTTGACCAGGACCGCGGCCGCCTTCTGCGCGGTCGGGTCGTCCAGCCAGCCGGGCTCGGGCAGGTGCAGGGCGGAGAGCAGCCCGTTGACGGCGCCGCCGTCGGAGAGCATCAGGCGCCAGGAGAAGACGGTGACGAAGGTCGGTACCGCCCAGGGCAGGATGAGCAGCATCCGGTAGACCGCGCGGCCGCGCAGCTTCTGGTTGAGCAGCAGGGCGAGGCCGAGGCCGATGGTGTAGTGCAGGCCGACGCAGAGGGCCGTCCAGGCGATGGTCCAGACGAAGTGCGACCAGAAGCGGTCGTACGAGCCGGGGCCCCAGAGGATGTCGGCGTAGTTGTCGAAGCCGACGAACTTGTAGCTCGCCGGGATCTCGTTGACGCCGATCTTGCGGGCCGAGTTGAGGCTGTTGGCGTCGGTGAGGGTGAGCCAGAGGCCCTCGACGAGCGGGTAGAGCACCAGCACCCCGAGCACCAGCACGACCGGCGCGATCATCGCGTAGGCGTACCAGTGCTTGGCGTACGAGCGCTTGAGGCGCTCCATCAGGCCCGGACGCGGCTCGCGCTCCCGGCTGGCCTGGCCGGTGGCGCCCTGCACGGCGACTGACATGTTCGACACCTTCTCGGGGAGGTCCGCCGCCTCGCTACGGCGACTGCTGCTACGGGTCCGGCCGTCCGGCCCGCCGGGAGGAACTCGGCGGCGGGCCGGACGGCTGCGGGGTGTGTTACTTCGCGAAGCCCGGGAGGAGCTTGGCGTAGTCGGTGGCCACGGTGTTCAGGCCGTCCTGGGTACCGGTGCCCTGGACGATCTTGCCGAGGTTGGTGCCCAGCGAGGAGAACAGCGAGCTGTACTCGGGCAGTTCGGGGCGGGGCTTGGCGCTGCCGAGCACGGCCTGGAAGCCGGCGATGCCGGGGTCGGCCTTGACCTCGGGGGTGAAGGCGTCGGCGCGGGTCGGCAGGGTGGAGTTCTTCTGCGCGATGAACGCCTGGCTCTCGGCGGAGGTCATGAAGGCGGCGAACTTCTCGGCGGCGGCCTTGTGGGCCTTGTCCGCGCCGGCGTAGACGGAGATGTTGTGGCCGCCGGTCGGGGCGCCGGCCTTGCCTGCGGAGCCGGCCGGGACCGCGGCGATGCCGAGGTTGGTCTTGTCGCTGAAGGCGCTGCCCTTGTAGATGTTGGTGATCTCCCAGGGGCCCTGGATGATCGCCGCGACCTTGCCGCTGTTGAAGGCGTCCATCATGTGCGCGTAGGCGTCGGTGGTGACGTCGGCCTTGGCGGTGCCCGGCGAGGTGAACATCGACTTGTAGGTCTCGATGCCCTTGACGGCCTCGGGCGAGGTGACGGTGATCTTCTTGCCGGCGGCGTCGACGGTGTCGGTGCCCTCGCCGAAGAGGAACGGCATGGCGTAGTAGCCGTCCGCGGCCTTCAGCCAGAAGCCGTCCACGCCGGCCTTCTCCTTGACGGCGGCCGCGGCGGTCTTCAGCTCGTCCCAGGTCTTCGGGGCGGCGGTGATGCCGGCCTTGGTGAAGAGCTCCTTGTTGTACAGCAGGCCCAGGGTGTCGGTGACCAGCGGGATGCCGTAGATCTTGCCCTCGTACTTGGCCTGCTGGATCAGGCTGGGCTGGAAGGAGCCGGCGTCGGCAGCGGCCGCGGTGCCGTCCAGCGGCTCCAGGTAGCCGGCCTTGGCGAAGGCGGCGGTCCAGCCGACCTCGCTGCGGAACACGTCCGGAGCGCCCTTGGCCCCCATGGCGGTCTGGAGCTTGTTCTGCGCCTGGTCGAACGGCACGTTGACGAAGTCGACCTTGACGTTCGGGTTGGCCGCCTCGAACTTCTTGACGAGCTCCTGGTAGTTCGGCGCCTCGTTGGTGGCGTTCGACGTGTCCCAGTAGGTGAGGGTGACCGGCCCGTCGGCCTTGCCGTCCGAGCTGGAGCCGCTGCTGCCACAGGCAGCCATCGAGACCGCGAGGGCCACAACGAGGGCAGAGGCCGCGATGCCACGCCGCATGAGAACTCCTTGGGAGGGGTGGGGGTGCCCGAGATGTGGGGAGACAGGCGCATAATGGCTGCCTCAGCCGACCGCACCGTTGCTGCCGTCGGGCTGGAAGGAAGTTAACAGCGGGGGAATCACCACGGAAAGTCCTTGCAGCAAGTTTCTGCAAGAAACGGGGATCGTTACGCCCGCGTGTCCTTGACGTTGCCACACGGTAGTTGACAGGTGACATCTACTGGGGCGCTTTGTCCGTTTCACCCCGGTATCGATGACCTCTATTAATACACTGCGTTTCCGAAAGGCCTTGCAGGAGGCACACGAAGGGAGCCCGGGCCGACGGCCCGGGCTCCCCTGTGTCCTGGTGCGTGCGTCCGCGGTCAGGCCGCCCCGAGGCGCAGCACGGTGACCGAGCGGAACTCCTCCCCCGGCCGCAGCACGGTGCCGGGGAACTCCGGGTGGTGCGGCGCGTCCGGGAAGTGCTGGGTCTCCAGGGCGACCCCGGCGTACGGGCCGTAGGGGACGCCGCTCGCGCCGGTCACCGCGCCCTGGAACTTGTTGGCCGTGTAGACCTGCAGGCCCGGCTCGGTGGTCAGCACCTCCAGCGTGCGGCCGCTGACCGGGTCCTCCAGCAGGGCCGCCCGGGCCGGGGTGCCGCTGGCCGGGCGCGGGCGGAGCACCCAGTTGTGGTCGTAGCCGCCGGGGCCGGCCAGCTGGGGGTGCTCGTCGTGCACCGACTTGCCGATCGGCCGGGCGACGGTGAAGTCGAACGGCGTCCCGGCCACCGGCGCCTGCCGGCCGTACGGGATCTGCCGGTCGTCCGCCGGGGTGTACGCGTCGGCGTCCACGGTGAGCAGGTGGCCGAGGACGTCGCCGCTGCCCTCGCCGGCCAGGTTGAAGTAGGCGTGGTTGGTCAGGTTGAGGACGGTCGGCTTGCTCGTCACCGCCCGGTAGGCGATCGCCAGCTCGCCGGCCGCGCTCAGGGTGTAGTCGACGGTGACGTCGAGCACGCCGGGGAAGCCCTGATCGCCGTCCGGGCTGTGCAGGTGCAGCCGGACGCCGTCGGGCAGCGGCCCGGCCTCCCACATCCGGTGCGCGAAGCCGTCCGGGCCGCCGTGCAGGGTGACGCCGCCGCCGGTCGGGGCGAGCGGGTGCTCCTCGCCGTCGATGGTGACCGTGCTGCCGTCGATCCGGTTGGCGTACCGGCCGACCACGCTGCCGTAGTGCCGGCCCGGACCGAGGATCTCGGCGAGCCTCTCGCCGGCCAGCAGCACCTGGGCGGGGCGGCCGGCGCGGTCGGGGGCGGTGAGGGTGTGCAGGGTGGCGCCGAGGTTCAGCACGCTCGCCTCGTACGGGCCGGCCTGCAGCGTCCAGCGCTCGATCGCGGCGCCCGCGCCGGAGGGTTCGAGGGGTCCGCGCCGCACGCTGGTCGCCTGCGGCCCGTTCGCCGGGGGCGTCGCCATGACCTGCTCCTCACTGGCGGCCGCGGCGCACCGCCACGGCCCCCTGGTACCGGGTCCGACCGGGGCCCGCGACGGCGGTCCCCGCAGGTGAAGCCTAGTCAGGTGAGTGGTGGCGGGGGCGCACGGTCGCCCCCGCGCGCCGCCGTGGCGCCTCCGGGTGACGGCAGCCCGGCAGGCACCCGCTCGCCGCCGTCACCCGGCCGTCATTCGGCCGTGCCCCCGCGCTGCTCGGGCGGCAGGCCGAGCGCCGAGGCGAGCCCGTCCGGGCCGCTGCCGGCCTTGCGGTAGACGGCCGCCAGGCGGCGGTTGACCAGGCTCAGGTGGACGCCCAGCTCCTCGGCGATCCGCTGCGGCGGCACGCCCCGGACGGCCAGCCGGGCGACGTCCCACTCGGGCTGGCTGAGCATCTCGCGCACGTCGCCCAGCCGGTTGGGCCGCAGGCCGTAGTTGGCCAGCTCGCGGCGGGCCCGCTCGACCAGGCCGTCGGCGGCGCAGTGCTGGGCCAGCTCGATGCCCTGGTACAGGTACTCCTGGGCGTCCTCCAGCCGGCCGACCCGGCGCAGCGCGGCACCGAGGTCCACCAGGGCGACGGCGTGCTCGTAACCGGCGGGCGACTGCCCGAGGTAGCGGACGGCCTCCTCCAGCAGCTCGACCGCCTGCTGGCCGTCCTCGATCTCGGCCTGCAGCCGCAGCGCGGTGCCGATCGCCGAGGCGGTACCGAACCGGCGTGCGTCCTGTACGGAGCGCCGGGCGTACACCCGGGCGCGCTCCGGCTCGTCCTCGGCGAGGGCGACGGCCAGGTGGCCGGCCCACGGCGCCCAGACGGTGTTGTGCCAGCCGCGGGCGTCCAGCTGGGCGCCGGCCTCGGTGAGCGCGGCGGCGGCCCCGGCCTTCCGGCCCTTGGCGAGCAGCAGCTTGCCGTACAGCGAGGCGGCGTCCGGCAGCACCATCGCGGTGGCGTGGTACGGCGGGCCGAAGCCGAAACCGGTCGCCAGCTCCCAGGCCTCGTTGATCCGGCCGCGGGCGATCAGGGTGTCCACCAGGACGCCGACCGCGTCCCAGGCGAGCGGCAGCTTGGGGCCGATCCGCTCGGAGAGCCGCAGCGCGCGGCGCAGGAAGTCCTCGGCCTCGGCGAGCAGCCCGCGGCGGAACCGGGCCAGGCCCATCAGGAAGTACGCGAAGCCGCGGTGCGCGCCGCTCCAGCCCGCGATCTCGAACTGGACGATGGCGTCCCCGAACAGCCGCTCGGCCTGCGCGATGCGGTCGCTGTAGGTGTACGAGAGACCGAGCGTGGCGGGCAGTTCGAAGCCCCAGGTGTTGTCCGTCCAGCCGAGGCCCTTGGGCAGCCGGCCCTGGTCGAGCACCTGGTCCGCGTGCCGCAGCACCTCGGCGGAGGGTTCGCCACGCAGGGTGAGGTCCCAGGCGCGCAGCGCCAGGACGGCCCGGTCGGCGGCCTCCCGGCCGGTGAGGCTGCGGCAGAGCGCGCCCAGCCGTGCCGAGCGGCCCGGACCGTCCTCCTCGGACTTGCGGTAGGCGTGCCACATGAACGCGGCGGCCTCCAGCCGGAGCCGGCCCGCCGGGTCGTCGCGGGTCTGCTCGGCCTCCTCCTGGCAGACCCGGGCGGCCTCGCCGAGCTGGCCGCTGTGCGCGAGCACCTCGGAGAGCCGGAACGTGGCGTCGACCCGGAGCGAGGGGCGCAGCGGGCCCTCCTCGGGGTCGAGCGCGAGCCTGAGCTGGTTGACGGTGGCGTGCGGGTCGGTGAGCAGTGCGGAGCAGCCCAGCTCGTACAGCACCTCGGCGCGGATGTCGTCGTCCGGCGGCTCGGCGAGGGCGCGGTGCAGGCAGCGCTGGGCGGCTTCGGGTGCGCCGATCAGCTGGTGCTCCTGGGCCGCGCGGCGGAGCTTGCGGACGGTGCGGTCGTCGCCCTCGCCCGGGAAGGTCTCGACCAGGTGCCGGGAGGCGGCGAGCAGGCCGAGTCCGGCGTTCTCGATCTCGGCGGCGGCCACGCCGTGCATGCCGGTCCGGGTGGACTCCGGCATGGTGTTGTAGATCGAGCTGCCGATCAGCGGGTGGACGAACTCGAGGCTCCCGCCGGGGGTCTGGGTGAGGATGCGCTGCTTGCGCAGCTGCTTGACGGATTCGCGGGCGCCCTCGGTGCTCTGGGTGGAGATCCGGGCGGCGAGGTCCTGGCGGATGTCGGTGCCGAGCATCGCGCAGGCCCAGGCGAACCGCAGGGTGGTGGCGCCGAGCTTGTCCAGCCAGCCCTTGAGGGTCATCCCGATGACGTCGACGGCGAGTTCGCGCAGCTGCTGGGAGTTCTCCTCGACCGGGTCGAGCTCCTGGTCCCGGACCTGGTCGAGCAGGGCGACGGCCTCGAACGGGTTGCCGTTGGCGACGTTCCAGAACTCGTAGCAGAAGGCGTCCTCGGCCTTGTCGCCGAGCTCGGCGCGGATCATGTCGGTGACGGAGACCAGCGTGAGCCGGCTGAGCTCGTGCCGGCGGGTGGCGAGGTCGGAGACGGCGGCCCGGTGGTCCTGGGCCTCGGGCTGCCAGTCGTTGACGTCGTCCCGGTAGGCGAAGACCAGCAGGACGGGCAGCTCGCGGGCGCGGACGGCGAACTGGGCGAGCCAGGCCAGCGATTCAAGGTCGGACCAGTGCAGGTCGTCGACGATCATCACCAGCGGGGCCCGGCGCGGGGCGAGCTGGGTGAGCACGTAGTCGAGGCCGTCGCGCACGCCCTGCGGGTCGAGGCGGCGGGCGCCGGCCTTCGGCTGCTTGAGGCCCATCGCCGGTCCGACGACCTCCTCCCAGGTGCCCATGACCTGCCGGAACTCGCCCGGGGCGAGGCTGCCGAGGACGGGCTGGAGCAGCTGGCGCAGGACGTGGTACGGCTCGTTGGACTGGCGCTCGCCGCCGCGGGCGAACAGCACGGTGGCGCCCTCGCGGAGCTTGGCGAGCCGGCGGACCTCGTGCAGCAGGCTGGTCTTGCCGATGCCGGGACGGCCGGAGAAGGTGAGCAGCTCGCCGATCTCGGTGCCGCCGGCCCCGAACTCGCGGCAGAGCTTGTCCACCGCGGCCTCGGCCGACCGGACTTCGGCGTCCCGGTCGCGCAGCCTGACCCGGGTCGGCGCGGCGTCCGCGTCCCGCTCCCCGGCGCCCTCCGCCGCCCGAAGTTCGTGTCCCTGCTCGGTCACCGTCGCGCCTCCGCCTCGCCGTTCCCTGCTCGTGGAGCCGAGATTAGCGCCGCCGGGGGCGCACTGTTCGGCATTCGCCCAGGCTGGAACGGAGATTGAGGATTCGGACCGGTTGCCAAGGGCAATTGCCCTATATCCCTAACGTCCGATCATTGCATCGGATACTCTACGGCCCCGAATTAAGTTGATCTTGCCATGCCGCACCCGCCCCCGTCGAGCACCGCAACTCAACTCCCCCACATGGCTTATCAGTAGTACCAGCGCCCCCACCATCCGCCACACCGGGAGTCCGATGTCTGACGACACCTCACTTCAGATTCCGTTCCCGCACCGCCGAAGCCCGCACGGGCCGTACGCCACCGAACTGCACCGGGACTGGCTGACCCGGCACCCGCTGCTCCCCGACCCCGGCCTCCCCTCCTACGCGCACTGGGACGTGGTCGCCCTCGCCGCGCTCGGCTACCCCGATGCCGGGCCGGACGAACTCGCCCTGGCCGCCGACCTGATGGGCTTCTACTTCCTCTTCGACGACCAGTTCGACGGACCGCTCGGGAGGCGGCCGACCGAGGTGGCGCCGATCTGCGAGCGGCTGATCGCCATCCTGCACGGCGCGGCCCGGCCCGACCCCGCCTCCGCGGTGGAGACCGCGTTCGCGGACCTCTGGCACCGCAGCGCGCGCGCCATGCCCGCGCGCTGGCAAGCGCGCGCCGCGTACAACTGGGAGTGGTACCTGGCCAGCCACCCCGCCGAGGCGGCCGGGCGGATCTCCGAGCGGCCGCCGGACCGGGACGGCTACCTGGTGCTCCGGCGCGGCACCGCCGCGATGGAGACCATCTTCGACATGGTGGAACGGCTCGGCCAGTTCGAGGTGCCCGCCGCCGTCCTGCACCACCCGGTGCTGCGCCAGATCCGCCAGCTCGCCGCCGACATCCCCTCGCTCAGCAACGACGTCCGTTCCCTCCCGCTGGAGGCGCCGCGGGGCGACGTGAACAACCTGGTGCTGATCGTGCAGCGGGAGCGCCACTGCTCGGCCGAGGAGGCGTGCGCGGTGGTGATGGCCGAGGCCCAGCTGATGGTCGAGCGCTGCCACGAGCTGTACGAGCGGCTCCCCGACGTCCACCGCGAGCTGGGGCTCTCCCGGGTGGAGCGCGCCGTCGCCCAGCGCTACGCCGACGGCCTGGTCACCTGGCTGGCCGGCTACCTGAACTGGGAGTCCCGCACCGGGCGCTACCTGGCCGCCTGAGCCGCCGACCCGGGCCGGCGGCGGGGGTCGGCAGCGGGATCCGGCAGCGGGGTCCGGTAGCGGGGTCCGGCGGGGGCGTCACGCGCCGGCGGCGGGGCAACGCCGCGGCCGTGGCGCACCGGTGGCGGAAAACGGCCGGATTGCCCACCCTCCGTGGACGGCGACTGCACGGACCGTAGCCATGCCCGCCGGTCCGCGGCTAGGGTGCCGGACGGCGGGGCGCCCCGGCGGCGCCCGGCCCGCACGCGTGACCGTACCCTCCGCCGGACCGCCGGGCCCGTCCGGGCCGCGGTCCGGCGCGCCGCCCGGCCCGTGCGGCCGCGGCGGTGCCCCGACAACGCGAGGAGGCACCCCGAGCATGACGGTCTACCAGCCCCCCGGCCGACCCGGAGCCATCGTCAACTACCGCCACCGGTACGAGCACTGGATCGGCGGGGCGTGGACTCCGCCGATCCGCGGCGAGTACTTCGAGAACCCCAGCCCGGTCACCGGCGAGGTCTTCACCGAGGTGGCCCGCGGCACCTCGGAGGACGTCGAGGCCGCCCTCGACGCCGCCCACGCCGCCGCCCCGGCCTGGGGGCGCACCGCGCCCGCCGAGCGCGCCCAGGTCCTGCTGCGGATCGCCGACCGGATGGAGGCGCACCTGGAGGAGCTGGCCGTCGCGGAGAGCTGGGAGAACGGCAAACCGGTGCGCGAGACGCTGGCCGCCGACCTGCCGCTCGCCGTCGACCACCTGCGGTACTTCGCCGGCGCGCTGCGCGCCCAGGAGGGCGGCCTCTCCCAGCTGGACGAGGACACCGTGGCGTACCACTTCCACGAGCCGCTGGGCGTGGTCGGCCAGATCATCCCGTGGAACTTCCCGATCCTGATGGCGGTCTGGAAGCTCGCCCCGGCCCTGGCGGCCGGCAACGCGGTGGTGCTCAAGCCCGCGGAGCAGACCCCGGCCTCCGTCCTGCTGCTGGCCGAGCTGACCGCCGACCTGCTGCCGCCCGGCGTCCTCAACATCGTGAACGGCTACGGGCTGGAGGCCGGCCGCCCGCTCGCCTCCAGCAGCCGGATCCGCAAGATCGCCTTCACCGGGGAGACCACCACCGGGCGGCTGATCTCCCAGTACGCCAGCGCCAACCTGATCCCGGTCTCGCTGGAGCTCGGCGGCAAGAGCCCCAACCTGTTCTTCGCCGACGTCGCGGCCGAGCAGGACGCCTTCTACGACAAGGCGCTGGAGGGCTTCGCGATGTTCGCCCTCAACCAGGGCGAGGTGTGCACCTGCCCGAGCCGGGCGCTGATCCAGTCCGACGTCTACGACCGGCTGTTGGCCGACGGCCTGGAGCGGGTGCGGGCGATGCGCCAGGGCAACCCGCTGGACACCGAGACCCAGGTCGGCGCCCAGGCCAGCATCGACCAGCTGGAGAAGATCCTCTCCTACATCGACATCGGCCAGGCCGAGGGCGCCAAGGTGCTGACCGGCGGCGACCGGGCCGACCTCGGCGGGGCGCTGTCCGGCGGCTACTACGTGACGCCCACCGTCTTCGAGGGCGTCAACGGCATGCGGATCTTCCAGGAGGAGATCTTCGGCCCGGTCCTCTCCGTCACCCGCTTCGAGGACTTCGAGGACGGCGTCGCCCTGGCCAACGACACCCCGTACGGCCTCGGCGCGGGCGTCTGGACCCGGGACGGCAGCACCGCGTACCGGGCCGGACGGGCGATCCAGGCCGGCCGCGTCTGGACCAACTGCTACCACGCCTACCCCGCACACGCCGCGTTCGGCGGGTACAAGAACTCCGGCATCGGCCGGGAGAACCACAAGGCGGTGCTGGAGCACTACCAGCAGACCAAGAACCTGCTGGTGAGCTACTCCCCCGACGCGCTCGGCTTCTTCTAGCCGCCCGGAACGGGCTGCTGCGGGGAACGCGGGGTGGGAGGCCGGCCGGCCTCCCACCCAGCCACCACTCCCCGTGGTCCGCTCCCCGTGCTGCGCTCCCCGGGTGTGCCGCACAACGACGAATCGCCTGAAACGCATCATCTGCGGCGAATCATCAGTAACGGGATCTAAGCACATGAATGCCGAAAATCGCCGACGCGCCGCCGACATGCCCGGACACGCCCGGGCGACGCAATAGACAGGAGGTCCGAGCCCCTCACCCACCGGGAGACCCCATGACCATCGCCGTCGCCAAGCTCACCGACCCGGCCGTGCGCGCCTTCGTCACCGCGGTCAACGCGAACGACCGGAACGCCTTCTTCGCCGTGCTCACCCCGGACGCCACCATGTCCGACGACGGCTCCGACCGGAACCTCGCCGACTGGACGGAGCGCGAGATCTTCGCCAGCCGCGGCCACATGGACGTCCAGTCCGAGGGCGACCACGGGCGGGCCCTGGTGGCCAACTACAGCAACGAGACCTGGGGCGAGATGCGCACCGCCTGGCGCTTCACCGTCGACGACGGGAAGATCACCCGCTTCGAGACCGGCCAGGCCTGAACCGCCCGGCCCGCTCCGGGCTCAGGACAGCCCCAGGCAGCCCCGGACCGCGCGGATCAGGTTCCGGGAGCGGACGTCCCCCGTGACCCCGGGCTGCATGCCGTTGGTGACGTAGCCGAAGCCCAGCCCGAGGTCCGGGTCGGCGAAGCCGAGCGAGCCGCCCCGGCCCGGGTGGCCGAAGCTCGCCGGCGAGGCCATCAGCGAGGTCGGGCCGTGCCGGAAGAAGCCGAGGCCGAAGGTCGAGTTGACGATCAGCACCCGGTCCGGCCCGCTGACCACCGGCCCGACCGCGCGGGCCAGCACCTCGGGCCCGAGCAGCGGCGGCAGCGGTCCGCCGGACGCGGCGCCGTGCCGGTCGGCCACGCCGATCAGGGCCGCGTAGAACCGGGCCACCGACCGGGCGGTGCCGATCCCGCCCGCGCCGGGGATCTCGGCGGCCTGCACCGCCGGGTCGTTGAGGTCCACGCCGGGCCGCACCGAGGCGAAGGCCCGGGCGGTCAGCGAGTCCGGGTTCTGGTAGGCGTCCCGCACCGACTGCTTGGGGCGCAGCCGCAGCCCGCTCGGCCCGGTCCGGGCCGCCTCCGGCGCGGGCAGGTCGACCAGCCGGCCGACCCGGGGCGCGGCGCCGGCCGGCAGCCCGATCCACAGGTCGAGGCCGAGCGGCCGGGCGATCTCCTCGGCGAAGTACTGGCCGACCGTGCGCCCGCTCACCCGCCGGACCACCTCGCCGACCAGCCAGCCGAAGGTGTACGGGTGGTAGCCGTGCGCGGTCCCGGGCTCCCAGGCGGGCTCCTGGGCGGCGACGGCGGCCGCGGCCCGCTCCCAGGTCAGCACGTCCTCCAGCCGCAGCGGCACGTCCAGCGCGGGCACCCCGGCCTGGTGCGAGAGCAGCCAGCTCACCGGCACCCGGTCCTTGCCGGCGGCCTTGAACTCCGGCCAGTAGGAGGCGACCGGCGCGTCCAGGTCGAGCTGGCCGCGCTCGGCCAGCAGCAGCGCGGTGGTGGCGGTCAGGCCCTTGGTCACCGAGCGCAGCACCTGCGCGGTGTCGGCCGTCCAGGGCACGGCCGGCGCGGGCCGGCCGCCGACCTCCGGCCGGGCGTCGCCGCCCCAGAGGTCGACCACCTTGCGGCCGCGCAGATACAGCGCGAAGGCGGCGCCCAGCTCGCCGTACTCGTGGAAGTTGCGGACGAAGGCGTCCCGCACCGGCCCGAAGCCCTCGGCCGTCTCGCCCCAGATCTGCACCACCGCGCGCCGCCTCAGCCCGTCTCGTCCGGTCCGTACCGCGCCGGTGCGGAAAAGCGTTCGCATCCGGCCCGGAAACCCTAACCTGTCCGTCATGACCACGAACCCCGCCGAGGAACTGCTGGACGTCGTCGACGAGCACGACCGGGTGATCGGGACCGCCCCGCGCGGGGAGGTGTACCGCGACGGCCTGACCCACCGCTGCGTCTTCGTCCTGGTCCGCGACCCGGCCGGGCGGATCTTCGTGCACCGGCGCACCGACACCAAGCTGTTCGCCCCCGGCGCGTACGACATGTTCGTCGGCGGCGTGGTCGGTGCCGGCGAGACGTACGCGAGCGCCGCGGTCCGCGAGGCCGAGGAGGAGCTCGGGGTGAGCGGCGTCGAGCCGCGGCCGCTGTTCAAGTTCCTGTTCCGGCAGGAGAAGCTGTCCTGGTGGTGCGACCTGTACGAGGCGCGCTGGGACGGCCCGGTCTCGCCGCAGGAGTCCGAGGTCGCCTGGCACGCCTGGCTGACCTCAGAGGAGCTGCACGAACGGCTGGCCCGCGACACGTTCGTCCCGGACGGCCTGGAGGCGTACCGCCGCTACCAGGAGCTGCGCGCGTAGCGCGGCCGGATAGGGTGGCGCGCATGGCCTCCCGTACGCCGTCCGCCCCGACCCCGTCCGTGCCGCCCGCGGCCGCGCGCCCGCGCCGGGGCACCGGCACGGGCACCGCCGGCCGGGACACGACCGCCGAGGGCACCACCGGCACGGGCACGAGCGGCAAGGAAGCGAGCGGCAAGGGCACCGGGCGCGGCGCCGGACCGGGCGCCGAGAAGCAGCGCCGGCGGCTCAGCGTGGACGAGCGGCGCGAGCAGCTGATCGCCGTCGCACTGGAGCTGTTCAGCCGCCGCCCGCCGGAGGAGGTGTCGATCGACGACATCGCGGCCGCGGCCGGCGCCTCCCGGCCGCTGGTCTACCACTACTTCCCCGGCAAGCAGGCGCTGTACGAGGAGTCGCTGCGCCGGGCCGGCCGGGAGCTGGCCGGGCGGTTCGAGGAGCCCGCCGAGGGTCCGCTCTCGGATCGGCTGCACCGGGTGATGGGCCGCTACCTGGACTTCGTGCAGAGCCACGGCCCCGGTTTCGCGGCGCTGCTGCGCGGCGGTTCGGTGGCGGCCAGCGCCGGCACCTCCGCGGTGATCGACGAGGTCCGGCAGGCCGCGGCCGACCAGATCCTCGCCCACCTGGCCGTCCCGGTGCCCAGCCCGGGCCTGCGGCTGACCGTCCGCGCCTGGATCGCCAACGCCGAGATCACCTCGCTGGAGTGGCTGGCCGAGCGCTCGGTGCCGCTGGAGGAGCTGCAGCTGCACCTGGTCCAGGAGTTCGTGGCCGCGCTGACCCTGACCGCCGCCCGGGAGCCCGCGCTGGCGGCCGAACTCGCCGGGTTCTTCGCGGGGGAGCGCCCCGACGGCCCGACCGGCCTGCTGCTCCGCGACCTCGCCGCACTGTTCGCCGTCCCGGGCGTCGCGGACTCGCTCGCCGCGCTGGCCACCGGGCCCGCCACCACGGACTGACCGGCCGCGCACGGAGCGACCGCGACGGACCGGCACACACGGACCGGCCACAAGAGCTGCACCGGCCGCCGGTTCTGACCTGACGGCGGCCTCTGATAGGAATGTGCACGGATCTGACGGCGCGACGGGCACCGACGCGCCCGGACCACCGGACCACCGGACCACCGAAGGCAGACGCAGCAGAGCGGGGGGCTCATCAGTTGACCCAGGACGGCCAGTTCACCGCGGAGGCCAACCCCTTCGCCGCCGCGGAGCAGGTTTCCGCGACGCTCGGCGCGCTCACCGAGGCCCTCTTCGAAGCGCACACCTCACGCCACCCCGCGGCCGCGCTCACCGCGCTGCGCCCGGACGCGCACCCGTCCGCCGAGACTCTGTTCACCCTGCGGCTCGCCCCCAACGGCCCGGTGTACGACGCCGTCGACCGGCTCGGCACCGTGGTCACCGCCGGGACGGCCCGGCCGGGCACCGGCGGCCGGGTGGCCGAGCTCGCCACCGCCGCCCTGCTCGCCCGGTACGGCGGCGGCCCGGTGCGCGGTGCGGTGGCCGACCGCGGCACCACCTCGGCCGCGCTGTTCGGGCTGCCGGTCTCCGGCGAGCCCGACGACCCGCAGCTGCGCCCGCCGTTCGCCGCCGCGCTGGCCGCGCTCGCCTCCGGGCAGCAGACCCGGCAGCCCGTCGAGCTGGCCACCGGCGCCGGCGCCGAGGTCCGCCTGGTCGTCCCGCCCGGCTTCCACCCGCTGACCTCCCCGGCCGGTCCGCCCGGCGTCTCGGCCCGCACGGTGCCCACCGGCCCGGCCGCCGGGGGCGACGCGAGCACCGCCGAGGACGGGGACCCCGCCGCGAGCGCGGCCGCCGCAGAGCTGACCGCGCATCTGGCCGAGGTCGCCGAGGAGCTGTTCAGCGGCACCGGCACGGCGCCGCGCCGCGACTTCGCGGTGATCGCCGCCACCCTGGCGGACGCCGTCACCGCCTCCGGCACGGTCTACGCGGGCATCTGCGCGGTGCAGGTCGACGGCCGCCCGAGCGACGCCACGCTGGTCGTCTCGCTGGCCCAGCACCCGCTGCCGATCACCGGGCTCGCCACCGAGCTGGCCACCGTCCGCCGGCACGCCGAGGTCTGGACGGTCCTGCTGCCGGCCGGCCCGGCGGCCGTCCTGGTCGAGGGCCGCAGCGTCCCCGTCCCCGGCGCGCTGTCCGCCGACGGGCAGCCGCGCCGGGCGGCCACCGCGGTGGCGGAGGCGTTCGTCCCGCTGCCCGACGGCGTGTCGGTGCTCTGCGTCCAGCTGACCACCGGCCGGGCGCAGGACTGGGACCTCTACACCGAGGCCTTCGCCGGGCTGCTGCGCAGTGTGCAGTTCGGCTGGGACGGCGTGGCCGGCAAGCTGACCGCGCCGGCCGCCCCGGCACCGGCCGCCGTGCCCACGCTCACCCCGACGCCGGCCCGCGGCTTCCCGGCCGAGCCCGCCCCGGCTGGGCCGCCGGCGGCCGCCCC